>CALBOC010000327.1 GCA_937896705.1 uncultured Micrococcaceae bacterium
TTTGTCGGGCTGACAGGATTTGAACCTGCGACCCCATCTCCCCCAGAGATGTGCGCTACCAAGCTGCGCCACAGCCCGCTCTAACACTGTTTCACCAGCGCTAGGATACTCGGGTTACTCTACACCATGAACAGACAAACGCCGAATTATGTGACCGTGTGAATGTCGCAACTGATCAGGCTCAGCCTAAACTGTTCCCATGACTTTCCTCGCCTCAAAGCAAACAAACCTTGCCTATGCGCGTTCCCTCATTCGCACCATAGAAGACTACCCGCAGCCCGGGGTGATGTTTCGCGATATCACGCCGCTGTTAGCGGATGGCCGGGCGTTGCGGGCCGTTGCCCACGGCTTGTTGGCCCAATCCAGCACACAGTTCGATCTAGTGGCCGGCATCGAAGCCCGTGGGTTCATTTTCGCCGGTGCTGTGGCTGCCATTGCGGGTACTGGGATGCTCCCGATCCGCAAGGCAGGGAAGCTACCTGTGCCAGCACACCGGATTTCGTACGACAAAGAGTACGGCCCTGATACTTTAGAGGTGTCACCGGAGCTGAAACCGGGCATGCGCGTGCTGCTCATCGACGACATCCTGGCCACGGGTGGCACACTGAAAGCCGGCGCGGATTTGATTGAACTCGCTGGCGCGCAAGTGGCCGACGTCGGTGTCGTAATGGAGCTGGAGAATTTAGGCGGCAGAACAATGATGCCGCAAACTCAGGCACTCTTCACCATGTAGCTCGCGGCACCCATCGGCCTTATCGACGGCGACGTTCCCGCACGCGCATCGTGATTTCTATCGGACTGCCTTCGAAACCAAAATACTGACGCAACCGATTGATGATAAATCGGCGATATCCCGGGTCTAAGAAGCCAGTCGTGAAGAGAATGAACTTCGGTGGACGGGTAGATGACTGTGTGGCAAAAAGGATACGGGGCTGTTTACCCCCGCGCACCGGGTGGGGATGCGCGGCCACGAGTTCTCCGATAAATGAGTTGAGTTTCCCGGTGGGAATACGGGTCTCCCAGGAGGCCAACGCCGTTTCCAACGCCGGCACGAGACGATTTTTGTGCCAGCCGGTTTTTGCTGAGATGTTGATCCGCGGCGCCCAGGAAACGTGTTGCAGATCGAGGTCAATCTCGCGCTCCAGGTCGTGACGACGATCTTCGTCTACTAGATCCCATTTGTTGAAGGCTAATACGAGTGCTCGCCCGGTTTCGAGCACCATCTGGATAATGCGAACATCCTGTTCGCTGAGCCGTTGAGAGGCTTCCAGAAGCACGACTGCCACCTCGGCTCGTTCCAGGGCGGCTCTGGTGCGAAGTGACGCGTAATAGTCGGATCCGGAGGCCATGTGTTGACGTCGTCGAATGCCCGCGGTGTCAACGAATTCCCAGATTTTCCCATCAAGCTCGACTAACTCATCGACCGGGTCTCGGGTTGTCCCAGCAGTCTCATCAACCACAGCGCGGGCATTGCCTGCCACACTGTTGAGCAAGGACGACTTTCCGACGTTCGGACGTCCCACCAGCGCAACGCGTCGGGGCCCCTGGGCTACCAGGGCCTCGCTGTGAGCTGCCTCCTCGGGAAGTGTCTCGATGAGCACATCAAGCAGATCAGCTGTTCCTCGACCGTGTAGCCCAGAGACGGGGTACGGATTGCCGAATCCTAATCCCCACAGCGCTGCGGCATCGGCTTCTTGTGATTGCCCATCAACTTTATTGGCTACCAGCACCACGGGCTTGTTGGATCGTCGTAGCATCGCCACGATAGCTTCGTCAGTGGCGGTAATGCCCACGGTGGCATCCACGACAAAAAGCACGGCATCTGCTATTTCAACGGCCCGCTCTGCCTGGTCCGCCACCTTGGCGGCTAATCCTTTGACGCCGTATTCCCAGCCCCCGGTGTCTGCCACCGTGAACGGTTGACCGTTCCATTCGGCTTCGTAGAAGACGCGGTCTCGCGTGACACCGGGAACATCCTCAACGACGGCTTGCCGACGTCCAATGATCCTGTTGACCAGAGTCGACTTGCCGACATTCGGGCGTCCCACAACGGCTACCACCGGGGGGATGAAGTCGTACAGCTCAGGCTGAGCGTCGTCCTCGAAGCCTTCAATGATCTCGTGATCGTCTTCTTCAAGCTCATACTGTTGGAGACCGGCCAGATAGGCTTCGGTGCGGGCCTGGTGTTCTTCGTCGGTCATCTGTGCCAGGTTTTGGTCAACCGTATCGGCACCCGACGGGGTGTAATCTTCTTCTGTCATAACGCTTTCTTAGGAGCCGTTCGCGTTGACCTGGCGCTGTATTTCAGCCAGGACCACGGTCACGGTGTCTTCGAGGGAAAGATTGGAGGAGTCGATTTCAGCCACTCCGTCAGCGGGGGTCATGAAATCAACGAGGGCGGAGTCTTTAGCGTCGCGTTCCAACACATCGGATTCTACATTCGTAGGGTCCTGGTGGGTTTCGCGTAGCTGCTGACCTCTGCGGGCCATACGGACTTCTGGAGATGCGGTCAATAAGATCCGCGCCTCAGCCTCTGGTGCCACCACCGTGGTGATATCTCGGCCCTCCACCACGATGCGCGGCCGGGCTTCAATGGCTTGACGTTGGAGTTGGACCAGAAGTTCTCGTACCTCCGGGCGCGTGGAGAGCACAGAAACGTTCGCGGTCACCTCATCTGTGCGGATGGCTTCGGTGATGTCTTGGCCATTGAGTGCCAAGCTGACCGTATTGGGGTTGAGGTCCTGGGCCAGCGGCATGGTGGTGATCAGCTCGGTAATCTGTTGGGTCTCGACGGTCTCGGGTCGACTCAAATCTAATCCGTTTTTCATACACCACAACGTGGCGGCACGGTAATTCGCTCCGGTATCGAGATAGCTGAGTCCCAACTCCTGAGCGACCCATCGTGCGATCGTGGATTTCCCGGTGCCCGATGGCCCATCAATGGCGATAACTAGCCGAGGTTGTGGTGACGACATTTACAGTACCTTCCATCCAAGTTCAGTCAACGAGTCGACCAGGTGCTTTTTATGACCGGGGACCACCGAGAGTTCCAGCATACCGACTTGGTACCCCGAGGAGTGTTCCATCCTCAAGTCTTCCACGTTCACCCCTGCATCGGCTACCGCTTGCAGCGCTGCAACGAGGGCACCCGGGGTATCGTCTACCAGGACGGTGACCAGGGCGAAGCCTTGGGCTGGTCCCCCGTGCTTGCCGGGAATACGTGCCTGGCCACGGTTGCCTTCATCCATGAGTTGAGCAACATCTAAGCGCGATCCCGCAGCCGTTGGCTGGCTGAGGGTGTTGATCAAACGGTCTAGATCAGTCTTCATACCGTGCAGTTCGGGCAAGATCTGCTCGGCATTGGCGGTCAGGATCTGCACCCAGAGACTCGGATCTGATGCCGCGATACGCGTGGTGTCGCGCAGACCATTGCCTGCCAACTGCAGTGCCTGGACGGTTGTATCTTGGAGCCGTGAGGCCAATAACGACGCCGCGATTTGTGGGAGGTGGCTAATTTTTGCTACCGCAGCATCGTGTTCTTCCGGGCTCATGTGATAAATCGTGGCACCCAGCAAACGCGCCACGTCGGAGGCCGCATACATAACATGACGCGGGGTATCCGGTTGAGTACACAACACCCAAGGGGCTGCGGTGAACAACTCTCCGCGAGCGGCTACCGGACCGGAGCGTTCCCTGCCGGCCATCGGGTGGGTGCCAAGGTACCGCAGGCTGTCTTGTCGACTAATACGTCCGGTCTGAACTGCGTGGTCAATCTCTTGCACGATGGCCGTTTTAACTGATGCAATGTCTAACACAATCGCTTCAGGCCAGCGTTGTAGGGCCGCAATGACTTCCTCACCGGTGACATCGGGCGGTGCCGCCACCACAACGGTGCCGGGTTCATCCTCTGGGGTCAGCCCCCGACCCGCACCGATGTCTTCTGCCACCGCTTGGGCGGAGGGTGACGGGTCCGTTAGGAGCACCTCAAGGCCAGCGGCGCGTAACCCCAGGCCAATGGATGTTCCGAGCAGACCGGTACCAATAATCGCTACCGGTTGTTGGATGGCATGGTGTTTGGAGATACTTTCTGTGGCTGCGGCCAGCGAAGCGGTGTCGACAATCTCGGTGCGTGAGAACCGGGGTGTCGTCATAGCCCCACCGCCGCCATGAGGTGCCCGACCTCTTGCGAATTCAGTTTACGGATAGAGCCCTGACGCTGATCCCCCAGCGTGATCGGACCGTGGGCAACTCGAACGAGCCGTTGGACCGGGTAGTCGACGGCTTTCATAAGACGGCGAACCACACGGTTTTGGCCGCTATGGATCACTACTTCACAGAGCACGTAACCGGGTGTGGAGTCCACCACTTTGAACGAATCCACCGATACGAGGCCATCTTCTTCAAGCTCGATGCCCTGTCGGAGTTCATCTCCGACACCTTTACGTAGCGGTCCCTTGACCTGCACGAGATAGGTTTTAGGGATTTCATATCTGGGATGCGATAGACGGTTGGCCAATTCGCCATCATTGGTCAACAGCAGCAAGCCTTCAGTTTCATTATCCAAACGGCCAATGTGAAATAGGCGCGTGTCAGTGGTCTTGACATAGTCTGCAATTGATGGTCGACCCTTAGGGTCTGACATCGTAGAAATCACGCCGCGCGGTTTATTAAATGCATAGTAGACGGCTTCTGGTTTGGTGTTCACCCGGATACCATCCACGAAAATAATGTCCGTGTCCGGATCGACTCGGGTGCCCAGTGCGGTCACGATCTCTTCATTGACTTCTACGCGACCTTCAGTAATGAGGTCTTCGGCGACTCTGCGAGACGCGATGCCAGCGGCGGCAATGACTTTTTGGAGTCGTTCACCTTCGGGCACGTGCTGACGGGACTTCTTGCCTTGGCCTTTGCCTTTTCGATATTGGCTGCGGTCCACTGGTCCTAGGTTGCGATCATAGTCAGCCCCGGAGAATGGCCCACCGCGACGTCCCGTTTGGGGAGTGCGCTTGCGGCTTCCGGAGCCTCTCGGCTTGCGGGATGTCATAATTATTCCTGACTTTCTGCCAGCTGGCTGGCTTCATCCACTCCTGGAAGGAGCGGTGATATTTTTGGTAGTTCGTGTATCGAGTTTATGCCAAGGAGTTCAAGAAAGTTATTCGTCGTCGTATAGCGTACGGCACCGGTATGTTCTTCTACTCCCTCTTCAGCGATAAGTCCCCTCGTCAAGAGGGTGCGAATGACTGAGTCGGAGTTGACCCCGCGGATTTGGGCCACTCTGGAGCGTGTGGTGGGCTGCAGATACGCTATCACTGCTAGCGCCTCCAGGCTTGCTTGGCTCAACTTTTGAGTCGCACCTTGCAACATGAACGACGCGATAACCTCGGCATGCTCTGCCCGGGTATAAATACGCCACCCGCCAGCTACCTCGCGCAGCTGGAAACCACGGGTCTTTCCGTTCTCGTGGCCGTCGTAGTCGCGTTGGATGGCTTCCAACGTGGTTTGAATGTGTTCCACTGGTTGCTCAGTGGCCTTCTTGAGCTGCTCTAATGTTACAGGTTCATCTGAGACCATTAGGACTGCCTCGAGTTGGGCAAAGAGGTCAGAATGGGGCCGCTGCTCACTCATGGGCAGGATTCCATTCGACGGTGATGTCACCCAGTGGAGTTTCTTGGTGCCAGTCGATGAGTCGGTCCCGGTACATGGTGAGCAATGCGAGAAACCGCACGACGACCACCATGGTGGTCGTCGCGTCGCTGACCAACCTACTGAAGGAGAGCTTCTTAGCGGTCTCAAGCTGGTCGGTCAGTATCGCAATCTGTTCTGTCATCGATACCAGGGGCGCATGCAGATGCCCGGTTCCGACTTCCTCTGGTGCTCGGCTGAATTTAGCGAAAACGTCTTGGGCCAGTGCGGCAAAGTCTTCGGCAGAGAGCTCAAAGACGAGCTCGGGTAGGACATTGGCGTGGTGTGGCTCCGGACCGCCTTGTCGAGGCATCATGGCCGCTTGGGTCTGCAACCGGTTGTTGATCATCTCGGCGGCTTGTTTGAAGGCTTTATATTGTAAGAGCCGGGCGAAGAGGAGATCGCGCTCTTCCAGTAACGCGAGTTCTTCTTGCACATCACTCAGACCCGTGGGAAGCAATCGTGCCGTTTTGAGTTCCAAGAGGGTCGCGGCGATGACCATAAAAGCGGTGGAATTTTCTAGAACTTCTTCGGTGGTTTGTAGCGTGGCGACGTAGGCGAGGAACTCGTCGGTCACTTCTGCGAGTGCTATTTCGGTAACGTCCATGCGTCGCCGAGCGATCAGCGACAGGAGCAGGTCGAAGGGGCCGGAGAAGTTCGTCAGTGCGAGTTCGAAACCCACATGTTCATCGGCCAGTTGGTCTGCAAGTTCTGGGACTGCAGAGTGGCTCACGGGGCCCCGCCGCGAGAGATCAATTCGCGTGCTAGTTGTTGGTAATTTTTGGCGCCTGGATGTTTGGGAGCGAACGCGGTAATCGGTTCGGCCGCGACGGTGGCATCAGCAAACTTAATGGAACGGTTGATCACCGTTTCAAAGACTTTATCGCCAAACGCTTCGACCAAGCGTCCAATAACTTCTTTAGAGTGGAGGGTTCTGCTGTCCACCATGGTGGCGAGCACCCCGTCTACCACCAAGTCGGGGTTGATACGATCCTGAACTTTTTCGATGGTTTCCACCAGGAGCGCTACGGCACGAAGCGCGAAGAACTCAGCGGTCAGTGGGATAATGACCCCGTGGGCCGCCGCTAGCGCATTGACGGTCAACAGCCCCAACGAAGGCTGGCAATCGATGATGACAATATCGTAGTCATCCACAATGGGGCGCAGGGCCCTCGCCAGGACCTGTTCACGAGCTACTTCATTGACCAGCTGAACTTCAGCTGCTGAGAGGTCGATATTTGCGGGGAGCAAGTCGATATTTTCGTTGGCAGTTTTGATGATCGCATCGCTGATGTGGACATCACGTTCCATCAGCACGTTGTAGACGGTGAGGTCCATTTCGTGCGGGTTCGTACCAAAACCAGCAGATAGCGCACCCTGCGGATCGAAATCAACCATGAGCACTTTTCGACCGTAACCGGCCAGCGCGGCACCCAGATTGACTGACGACGTGGTTTTCCCGACCCCACCTTTTTGATTCACCAAGGCAATAATGCGGGCGGGACCATGCGACGCCAGAGGTTCGGGGACGGGAAAGTCGTGTTTGGGCCGCCCGGTGGGACCAATCACTGGCTCACCTGTGATCATCATCACTGGGCGTGGTTGTTGGCTGGCGTCATTCACGATGGTTGAAACTCCTGACCGCTACGTAAA
>CALBOC010000328.1 GCA_937896705.1 uncultured Micrococcaceae bacterium
CGTATTTTGGTCCGGCTACCTTCATGTATTCAACCCACATCGGTCCGGCAATCAACGATCCCCAAGCATCCTCGAAGTATCGACCACCGATGGTCTTGTTTCGCAGTGTGTAGTCTTCGCCGACCCCGCGGTAGTTCCCGACCCAGGAGGCCGTTGAAAGATCCGAGGTATAGCCCACGAACCACGTTGATGATTCGAAGTTGTTGGTACCGGTCTTGCCGGCGATCGGGAAATCGAGTTCGCCTTGTGAAATGCGTTCGTCAGCCAGCTGCGTCAGCGTATTGTTGAGCTCTTTCACATTGTCAGCATTCAGCGCGCCAGGGGAGCACTGGATCGGAGGCACGGTGTATTCATTGCCTTCGGCGTCCACAATGGATTCGATGGCCCGTGGTTCGCAGTAGGTGCCGCCCGAGCCCAGGGTCGAGTAAGCGCTGGCCATGCTCAGCGGGGACACCTCATAGGCTCCCAGGATGAAAGCCGGGTGCGATGGGTCCAAGGGTCCACCATCGGGGCCTGCTCCCGTGATTCCAGCGGCCGTGGTGATGTCGGTGATAGCGCACAAGTCCGTGTTATACGCCGCAGCGACCGTGGCGGTGTTGATGGACCAGTACAGCCCGTAATCTGCACGCATCGTCTTTTTCATATTGCCGATGGCGTTGTTAACGTTCCATTGGCCGGTGACCTTGGCGTGGCCTTTGTCGAGACAGTATGCGGGGAATTCCGCGTTGCTATAGTTATCGCGCGACGCGTTGACGGTGTCGCGCATCGAGTTCCCAGCACCCATCCACGCCATAAACACAAATGGTTTCAGCGTGGATCCGAGCTGGAATCCGCCGCCGCCACCCCACTCATTATCAACGTTGAAATTCATCGAGATTTCACCGTCTGGCAGGTCCTCACCGACGGCATATTCGGTGTTTTGTGCCATCGTCTTGATGTTGCCGGTGTTCTGCTGCACCGTGACCATCGCGGAGCCAACGCCCTCATTCTCACCGGCTGGCACATTGCGTCGCGCGGTGTCTACTGCGGCTTGTTGCAATTCGGAATCTAAGGTCGTGGTGATCTCGAGGCCAGCACGATCCAGCATCCGCTGACGGGATTCACGATCCGGGCCGAAGGCAGGGTCAGCCAGCACCAACCGCTGTACATAATCGCAGAAGTATTCGAAACCGTCTCGGGCGTGGTAACAACCCGAGGGCAGCGGATTCATGTCCAGTTCGATTTCTGAATCGACCGCCTCTTCATATTCTGCCTCGGTGATGAACCCGTGCCGATGCATGTTCCCTAACACCAGATTGCGGCGGTTGGTCGCACCTTCGGGGTTCGTTTCGGGGTTCAGCGCGTTGGGTGACTGCACCAGACCGGCGAGCATCGCAGACTCCGGAATGTTCAAGTCCGCAGCCGATTTATCGAAGAAGAGTCGTGCGGCAGATTCCACGCCGTAGGTCCGACCCGTAAACAACACGATGTTGAGATAACCTTCAAGGATTTCATCCTTGCTCATCTCTTTTTCAATGGCCACAGCCAGTTTCATTTCGCGCACCTTATCGGGAACACTTTTCGACCCCGAAACCGTGGTGCGTAGGCCGTTGAGGTTCTGATAGTTCACCAGCACGTTATTGACGTACTGTTGGGTGATGGTCGAAGCGCCCTGCTGGGTATCGGAGGTCAGGTTATGGACCATCGCGCGGGCCAAGCCTTCGCCATCCACTCCGGAGTGTTGATAAAACCGTTCATCCTCGATGGCGATGATCGCATCGATCATGTGCTGCGAGACGTCCTCTAGGTCGACCGGCGTACGGTCTTCGGCGTAGAAGGTTGCGATCTCATTGCCGTCCTGGTCAAGAATCGTTGACGGGACCGAGACCGGTTCTTCATTGAGCTCGGCAGGGATCTCATCGAGCATCTCGGTACCAACCTGTGCAGCAGCACCTGCTAGGACACCAGCAGGCAGCAGCATACCCGCGCCGAGCGCGCCCAACAGGGCTGAAATACCAAAGAAGGCAAGCAGTTTCGACAGTACGGGATTGCTTTTGAGCACACCAGATCCTGAGGACGTTG
>CALBOC010000329.1 GCA_937896705.1 uncultured Micrococcaceae bacterium
ACCCGATCTGCCATCTCAACTGCTGTTTCCATACCACAATCCTAGCCACCGGGTAGGACTCGATAAGGGAAAACCAGCCTTTTGTGGACAACTCTGCTCAGCCATCTGAGCCTGTGGATAAGCGCCACGAGGCGTTTATTTTGTGCTACGTAGCGCTGCTGGTCGCTCGAGGGATAGCAGGCTGTCAGGACTTTGTTGCTGGGCTAATAATGTCTCTGCGCTGCCGCAGTTGATCACGCCAGCTTAGTAGCTAGTGGTTTCGGTTTCGACCGTCGTCCATTTGGCGGCCAACTGTTCGGTCGCTCGAGCCAACAGTGCCACGTCGGCGCCGACGTTAACGAAGTCCGCACCCGCGTCGACATACTCTTGGGCCTGGTCCGGGTTGAAGGCGTTGACTCCGGCGAAGATGCCGGCCGCTTTGGCCTTGGCGATGACGTTCTTGGCCGCGGCCACCACCTCGGGGTGGTTTTGCTGGCCGGTATAGCCCATCGATGCGGACAGATCCGAGGGGCCAATGAAGATCCCATCGATGCCCTTGACCGCCAGAATCTCATCGAGGTGTTCCAACGCCTCGGCGGTCTCGATCTGAATGGTCAGCGTGATCGTCTCACGCGCGGTGGTCAGGTAATCGGGGTAGCGTCCCCAGGCACCTGACCGGGCCAGCGCTGACCCGATGCCGCGCACACCTTCGGGCGGGTATGCCACCGCGGCGGCGGCCTTGCGAGCATCATCGGGGGTGAAGATCATCGGGATGATCAACGACTGGGCACCCAGATCCAAGTACTGTTTGATCAGCGTGGTGTTATTTTCCGGAATTCGAACCACGGGGATCGAGTCATAGCCGGCGATCGCGCGCAGTTGATCCTGGACGGATTCCAAACTCATCGGGGAGTGCTCGGCGTCGATGAGTAGATAGTCCATGCCGGCGCCTGCCGCGATCTCGGCGATCCCGGCGTCCCCGGAGGACAGGAACATGCCGGCGGCTGCCCGGTTGCGCTGGGCTTTCGATTCGTCGGTGAACAGGGTTTTGAATGAGGGACGTGGGGTCAAAGCCATGAAGGGTCCTTTGCGTGACGGATTGGCGGGGTTATTCGAACTGGATGCCGATGCTGCCCAGTGGACCGAATTCGGCAAAAACCGTATCGCCTTCATAAACCCACATGTAGCGGGTGAATGAACCGGCCAGGATGATTTCGCCGGCTTCGAGGTAGTCATCGTGGCCAGCCAGGCGGTTGGCCAGCCAGTGCACGCCGTTGGCCGGGTGACCCAGAATCCCGGCGGACAGGCCGGTTTCCATGATTTCGTTATTGCGCCACAGCGCGCCGCCAACCCAGCGCAGGTCGATCTCCTCGGGTTTGACCGGGGTGCCCCCCAGAACCATCGCGCCCAGTGCGGCGTTATCCGAAATGGTGTCGGTGATGGTGCGGCCTTCCATCTCGATGTGTGCGTCGAGCACTTCCAATGCGGGCGTCACGTACTCGGTTGCCCGCAGCACGTCGAAGATGTTGACGTTAGGGCCGCGCAGGTCGTCTTTGAGTACGAAGGCCAGCTCAATTTCGATCCGTGGGTGCGTGTATTGTTTCCATTCGAAGACCTGCCCGGATTCGAAGACCTGGTCATCAAAGATCACACCGTAGTCGGGTTCATCGATGCCGGTTGCGGCCTGCATCGCCTTGGATGTCAGCCCGATCTTGTGGCCGACTTTGCGACGGCCGCTCTCTACCTGACGGTCGGCCCAGATTTTCTGGATCGCATAGGAATCTTCGACCACCATGTCCGGGTACCGTTTGGTCAACAAGGGGACCGGTTTCCGGTCGATATTGGCCTGGTGTAACTCGTCAGCGATCTGGACATGAGTTTCGTGATCTAACATCGGACTCCTTAGCGTCGAACAGCCTGCGTTAATCGTATACGATACCGCGTGGAGCGGTTGGTGAGTGTCGTCAACCTATCGACCGCTGACCTTGCGGAGGTTGCCGTCAAGCCGCTGCGTCCAGCCGCGCTCATCGAGATGCTCCAGCAGAGGGATGAGCGTGCGACGGGTGGTGCCCAACGCTTTGCGGGCATCGGCAGCGGTGAACGGCTGGTCCAGTTGCACCAGCTGCCGCATCGCCAACGCCGGGGCCTTGGGGCTCAGGACGATGTTGTCCGCCAGGCGCACAAGTCGTTGTTGCTTCGCCGCGGCCGCAAGGTCTTTCTCACCCAGTCTGAGATCCTCGAGTTCATCCGCCGTGGGGGCGGTGAAGGGGTCCTGCTCGAGCCGTTGTTCCAGCGTGGCGATGGCTGCTTCGGCCGCCCCAAGCGATGGTCGCAGATCCGGATCTGAGATGCGTCCCTCGGTCTGCTGCAAACCGGCCTCGCTGACCACCAGGGGCAGGAGGTCACGAGCGGGCAGCGCTAACAAATTCACAGCGGCCTGTTGAGCGATGCCACCGGCGCTTGGATCTTTATCGTAGTGCTGCTTGACTGCCGCATCCAACTGCTGAGCCCATGACTGCAGTGCGCTCCGGTCCACATACCAGTCCTCGTATGAGAGCACTGTTTCCGGCAGGGGAGTCGGGATCGGGATGTTCATCGCGGTGATCTGCGTCTGCTGCACCGCTCCACGTCTTGCCACCTCGTATTCGAGGTGATTGTCCGCGGTCAGAGCGGCTAGGGTCTCGGCACGCCGGGCGGCCGCACCGCGACGTCGTAACTCTGGCGGGTCGACGTCGAGCACGGTCGCCCCACCGGTAATGAGCCGTTGGCCAGTGCCACGCAGAATGAATCGGTCGCCGATGTGGAGCGGTAATTTACGATCCAGGCTCAAGCGGGCGAACCGGGGACCGAAGGGTCGGCAGTGGACATAGGTGGTTGCCGAGCCGATATGCACGGAGAATTCTTGGCCCAGCTCGGTGAAGTCCACCTCCGGGGTCCCCACGACGTCAATGACATCGGTGTCCCACCAGGCATCGGGCGTGACCAGCACGTCTCCGCGGGAGATATCCTCGACTTTGACGCCACGGATATTCACCGCGGCTCGAGTCACCGGGGTGAGTGTTTCTGCACTGCTACCGTGGCTCTGCAGGCCGCGAATCGTCACGGTCTTGTCGGCCACCTTCAAGGAGTCTTCGAGTCGAAGTGTGCCGGCGGCAAGCGTCCCGGTCACGACGGTGCCGGCCCCTTTGACCGCAAAAGACCGGTCCACCCAGTAGCGAATCGGCGCCTCGAGTTCAGCAGCGGGCACGGTGCTGAGCACATCGGCCAGGGTGGCGCGGAATTCGTCCAAACCCGTGCCGTCGACCGCCGAGGTCGCCACGACCGGGGCATCGGCTAAACCGGTGTCGGCCAGCTCGTGACGAACCTGCTCGGTGACGATCTCAAGGTTTTCGGGGGCCAGATCGTAGCGTGAAATGACCACGATCCCATGTTCAATGCCCAGCGCCTTGATCGCGTCCCGGTGTTCAGCGGTCTGGGCCTGCCAGCCCTCATCGGCCGCCACCACCAGACACACGACCGGGGCCGGGCCTAGGCCCGCCAACATGTTGCCCACGAAACGTTCGTGCCCGGGCACATCGACAAACGAGACCGTCTGGCCGGACTCGAGGGTCATCGCCGCAAACCCGAGATCGATGGTCAATCCGCGCTCGCGTTCTTCATCCCACCGATCGGTTTCGGTGCCGGTCAACGCGCGCACGAGCGCGGACTTCCCGTGGTCGACGTGTCCCGCCGTAGCGATGACAAACTGCTCAGTCACGCATCCTCCTCCATGAGCTCTTGCAGCCGCTGCAGAATCACAGCATCAGCCTCAGCCGGCACACACCGCAAATCCAGTAGGCAACGCCCATCGGTCACTCGCGGAAGGATCGCGGGGCTGCCGGTTCTGAGCGGTTTCGCGAATGCTTCATCAAGGCTGATGGCCCACCCGGGCAGCGGTACGCCAGCGCCACCACCGCCGCCGACGCGCCCATCATGGGCCACTACTTCCGCGCCCACTGCGTCGGCCACACGAACGCTGCGACGGTGCAACTCCTCCGGGTCTGCGTGCAGCGCATCGTGGACCGGCGTGGACGGGGCGTTGAGCGTTGCCTCCAGGGCGGCAAGCGTAAATTTATCAGCTCGAAATGCTCGAGCCAGCGGGTGAGTTGCCAGTTTGTTGATCACCTCACGGGTGCCTAATAACAGTCCGGCTTGCGGTCCGCCCAACAGCTTATCGCCACTGGCAATGACCACATCGGCACCGGCACGCAGCGCCGCCCCAATCGTTGGCTCATTTGGCAGCGCAGGGTCCGTTTCAAACAGACCCGAGCCGACGTCCACAATCAACGGCAGATCATGTTCTTTTGCCAGCTTGGCTAAGTGCTTGGTCTCAACGGCGGCGTTGAAGCCGCCGATCCAATAATTCGACGGATGTACTTTCAAAATCGCGCCGGTGCGCTCGGTGATCGCTGCCCGGTAGTCATCCAGATTCGTCCGGTTGGTCGCACCGACCTCTCTCAGTTGCACACCGGTTGAAGTAATAAGGTCCGGCAGGCGGAATCCCGCGCCAATTTCGACGAGCTCACCTCGACTGATAATTACCTCGGGCGCATGGGACGCGACCGACAACGCGGTGGTAGCCAACGAGAGTGCGGCCGCACCGTTATTGACGATCAGCGCATCTTCGGCGTCTGATGCGGCAGCCAATAGTGCCGCCTTAGCCCAGGTCCCACGCTTGCTGCGTTTGCCGTCGCGCAAGTCCAGTTCGAGGTCAACGTATCCTGCGGCCGTCAGTAGCGCATCCCGTGCGGCATCGGACAGGGGAGCGCGCCCCAGATTTGTATGGATGATGACGCCGGTGGCATTCAACACCGACGATAACTTGGTTGGTTGCGATTGTTCGACGGCAGCAATGACCTGGCCTGCGACTTCAGACGGTGTGATCTCACCGGCCCGGGCGGCTTCTTGCACGCGCGTGATGACCCGACGAATGACCTGCGGTGCCAATCGTTTGCTTGCGGCAACAACCTGGTCGAGGGCAAGCAGCCGATCGGTGGAGGGGATCGTTCGGCGCGGATCTGAACTCACCGCACGTCCTTTCCATACACAAGCGCTGTCGGGAAGAAACTTTGGCGGAGGCGGACGGGAATCGAACCCGCCAGACCAAGCTACTTGGTCTCGTCGGTTTTGAAGACCGCGGGGACCACCAGGAACCCTGACGCCTCCAAAATCTCAAACTATCACGTTTGG
>CALBOC010000330.1 GCA_937896705.1 uncultured Micrococcaceae bacterium
GTGCCGCGATCCCCTATGCGACCATCCCGGTCGATATTTGGTTGCACCGCACCGGTCGACTCGAAGGCGATTGGCGACGCGTAGCCACAGAGGATCCACGGGACCAGGCCTGGCACGATCGCTTATTGCGCTGGATCATCAACCACCCGGTGCTCAGCGTCGTCATCGGGCTGGCTGCGGTGGTCGTGGTTTACGTTGCACTCCTGATAATGGGCCCACCGGTCTAATTAGCCGAACCGGATGGTTTCCATTTCGATCAGCCGATAATATCACCAAGCTAGGGAATTAGACGCTAGCTAAGTGGAGTTGTTGCCTCACGGAAGTGGCCGTGCAGCACAGCGTTTTGTCGTTGTTTTAGATGGTTCCTAGAATGCAGTGACCTTCGTGCTGCTACCTCGTCTATATTTGCGAATGCGCCGCAGCGCCGGCTTATCCAACTTGCGCAGACCTTTGGCTGCTCTGTGGGTGTGCTCGATGCGCCATATAGCGTGCCCCACTCAGTCGACGTCCTCGCCATCATCAGAACCTGGAGACTCGATGTCCAACTCGTCCCAAAGTTCATCCAGCGGCCGGGTCTTCAGTGCGCCACGACGAACCGCCTCAGCATCACGCTCTAGCCCGTAGGTGTTCTCAGTCTCCGAGAGGTGTTCTTCCAGAGTACGTATGAGGTAGTAGGACTTACTACGCCCAGTGGAGGCAGCAAGTCGGTCCAGTTGGTCATGGAGATCTACAGGAATACGAAGCCCGATATTCTTCGTCGGCTTGGCCATAAAAACTCCTCTCAATCCATGCGTACCGCTTGTACCACATCTGGTACATGGAGGATCAGAGGACGCCATCCTAGATGACCGGCTTTAGCTCATCGTAGGTCAGACCCCGCTGAGCACGACCGGCTGCCAGAACAGAATAAATAATGAAGCGAGGGTGATGGCAGCGATATTCATCCAAAAACCCGCTTTGATCATGTCGTCCATGGTGATGTGACCCGAGCTGAACACCGCCGCGTTAGGGGGTGTGGCCACCGGCAGCATGAATGCACAACTTGAGCTAATAGCGACCAGGGCCATGATCGAATAGGGATCCACACCCATCGCCAAGGCCATGCCAGCAGCTACCGGAATCAACATATTGGAAACCGCGGTGTTGGACATGATCTCTGTCATGAACAGGACCATGGCGGCGACCACTATAATAATGAGAACGTAGGGCAACACATCCAGCCCCTCCAGTAGGTCACCGAACCAGCTGGTGAGGTCCGAATCCTCGAATGCCGCAGCTAAGGATAGCCCACCGCCAAACAGCAGTAAGATCCCCCACGGCAGATCTATGAGATCTTGCCACACCAGAACGCCACCGTCGCGCTCGCGTGCAGGGATTAGGAACATCGCTGCTGCGCCCAAGATTGAGATGGTGGTGTCGCTGAGTCGGAAATCTTCTGGAATGAAACCGCTAGAGATCCACAGTGTGCCCACGATGGCGAAGATCCCCAGCACCACCTTCTCCTCGTAACTGATGGGACCAAGCTTCTTAAGTTCTTCTTTCACGAAATCTGGTGGGGTGTCCACCTGCATCGACACCCGGAACAGCACGCGGGTAAACAGCAAATACAGCACGAGCAGCATCAGCAGCGTCATGGGACCTGCGAAGAACAGCCACGAAGCGAATGTGACTTCTTGGTCGAGAAGGATTGACGCCTGGGCAGCAAAGACAGCGTTCGGTACCGAACCGATGAGCGTTGCCAGGCCTCCTATGGTTGAGGCATAGGCAATGGATAGCATCAGTCCGGTGGCAAATCGCTTGAACGATTTCTCATCATAGAGCTCGCGCTCGCGGACTTCTTCGACCAGTGCCAGGCCGATGGGCAGCATCATCAGGGCCGTCGCTGCGTTGGATATCCACATGGACAGAAATGCGCATGCCAGCATGACGCCCAGCATGATGCGTGATCCGCTCGTGCCGACCATCTGAATGATGGTCATGGCGATGCGTCGGTGCAGACCCCAGCGTTGGATGGCCATCGCGATGATGAACCCGCCGAGGTACATGAAGACAATGGGATCGCCGTAAGCGGTGGTGGCGGTTTCTTCGTCAGTTCCCCCGGTCACCGGCAGCAAAATGATCGGTAGGAGCGACGTCGCCGGGATCGGAATCGGCTCGGTGATCCACCAGGTCCCTACCCACAGGGTGACCGCTAGGACTGCACGCGGGGCGTCTTCGAGGTCTGTGATAGCGGGGATGAAGAAGAAAACCGCAAAGAGAAGGGGGCCCAGGACCAGACCGATACGCTGCTTCGTTACGGGTCCCCGTGAGGAGCTCTGGGTATCCTCCGCCGGGTCTTCCGCTTGTTCCCCCCTCATACACCTCAGTGTGCCAGAGCCCACAGAGCGGAAACAAGCCTCTGACTACGAAGAGCATGGGAGACGGAACCCAAAGGGCACCTCTCGCGAGTATCGCAAGAGGCGCCCTTCGAATGAAGAATCCTTAGAACGGGTACTCGGCGATCGTGGAGCGCACGGTCAGCCACTGGGTTTCGGTGAACGCCTCGATGTTGGCTTGCGCACCACCGAAGCGTGAACCGGTACCGGAGGCTCCCGTGCCACCAAATGGTGCGGTTGCTTCGTCTCCGACGGTTTGTTCGTTGATGTGAATGATGCCGGAGTCGATCATATCCGCCAGGTCCATCGCAGGCCCGACATCCCCGAGGATGCCAACAGACAGGCCGTATTCAGATGCATTGACGATATCTGCGGCTTCTTCGAGGCTCGAGAACGACATGACCGGAGCAACCGGCCCGAAGATCTCATCGGTCCACGCGGTGTTGTTTTTGCTGACGTTCGACAGCACGGTTGGCGAGTAGAACAGTTTCTTATACTCGCCACCGGCTTCCACTTTGGCGCCTTGGGATTGAGCGTTTTCGACGATCGAGTGGATGTTATCCCGCTGGCCTTCGTCGATGATCGGGCCCATCGCAACTGATTCTTTGATGGGGTTGCCGACCGGCATATTCTTGGCTTTTTCGGCCAGTTGTGCCACGTATTCGTCGCGAATCGATTCGTGCACCAGGTGACGACCAGCGCTCATGCAGACTTGGCCCTGGTGCATAAAGGACCCAAACGCGCCCGCAGAAACAGCAGCGTCGATATCCGCGCCGGGCAGCACTATTTGAGCATTATTGCCACCAAGTTCTAGGTGCGCACGTTTGAGGTTACGGCTTGCGGCTTCGCCAACTTTACGTCCGGCAGCGGTGGAGCCGGTGAAGGATACGACGCGGACTTCTGGTGCCTCGGTCATGGCTGCCCCGGTGTCACCGCCACCTGGCAGCAGGTACAGCACATCTTCTGGCAGTCCGGCTTCTTCCAGCACGCGCGCAATCATCAGCCCACCGGTCACCGGGGTGCGGGGATCTGGTTTCAACAGCACGGTGTTGCCCAGCGCCAGTGCTGGCACCACCGAGCGAATAGAGAGAATCAGCGGAAAGTTGAACGGTGAAATCACCGCGACGACACCGGCGGGACGGCGACGCGAAAATGACCAGCGCGGGTCATCGGTGGCCAGCACATCACCCTTTGGTGCAGTGCACAGCGCTGCGGCTTCATAGCATTCTTGAGCGGCAACATGCAGTTCCAGACCGGCCTTTGGTCGAATTGCACCGGTTTCACGCATCACCCAAGACTGGAGTTCTTCAGCATGCTTTTCAAACAGCAGGCCGGCTTTGCGCAGGATGCCAGCGCGTTTGGTGGGTTTCATCGCAGCCCAGGTTTTCTGTGCACGAGCAGCTCTCTTGGCCGCGCTCCTGACATCCTCGGGACTAGCACCACCGATGGTACCGAGAGTCTCGCCGGTTGCCGGTTCGGTGATGGCGATGTCTTCCCCGGAGCCGGAGGTCCAGCCGCCACTGTGAATCTTATGGTGCCAGCGTGAAGTGTTGAGCAGTGAGGTGTTTTCTTGTGTCCGTGTCATAACGCTCCTTCTGCGTACTACGAGCCGTCTGCAGTAACTTCGTGACAGACGCTTTCTTCAAAGTCTAACCACGGGGTATGGACCCGACCACCGGTTGAGAGAGCGGACGATTCGCCTTCGCAGTGCTCAGAGGGGCTGGGCCCGGTTTGGTGCCGTGTTTATTCATGTATCTCGCAGCGCTGAGTAGATGAGGGATGACCGCGCTCATGTGGCCGACGACGGGCAATCCACAGGCCCGCCGGCCTCGCTCGGATTTTCCACGTCGACGCCTCGTGCGCTTCATGTCCGCGATCGAGGATGCATCGTACCCGGGTGTCCCCGACCTGCCACGTGGTGTGAACCTCACCATCTGCAACCTTGGGCACGTGAGTCCGTTTAGGGCTCGCCCAGCATTTCAACCCACCTAACGGTCCTCGCGGTCTTGAACAGGCTCGCTGGTTGGTTCAGATTCCTCGCCGGTCACCAGCTTCATCGCGCTGGTCTCGGCTTCTTCCTTATACCAATCCGTGTATTTTGGTGCCGAGGCGTCCACCCCGGTTCCAGCCCCGCGACCGTCGGGCGAGTGCTGCACCGCGAATTCGAACTCCTCGCCGTGATCTTCGATCCCGCGAATGACAGCATCGGAGACTGCTTTGCGAGCATAGTCGTGGCGGATGCGGGCCGGGTCGGTCGACAGGTCCTTCAGGAAGGCCCAGACCATTAAAATCAGCACGATGCTAAAGGGCAGCGCGATCAGATAGGTCAGACTCTGCAGGCCCGACAGGGCGTCTTCCCCACCGGAAAGCAGCATGACGATGGCAATGCCCATCATGCACAGACCCCAGAACACGACCAGGCTCTTCTTCGGAGCCGGATTCCCGCGCGAAGTCATCATCCCCATCACCACCGAAGCCGAGTCGGCCGCGGTGATGAAGAAGATCGCCAGGACCCCAATCAAGATAAACGGTGTGATCGCGTTGAAGGGCAGCGTATCGAACAGATTGAACAGCACGGCCTCGGGCGAGGCCTCACCGTCGAAGCCTTCAACCCCGTTGATTGAATTGATAATCGACGCCCCACCGAACACGGTGAAGGCCAAAATCAGAATTAGCGTTGGCACACCCATGGTGACCAGTGCGAATTCGCGCAGCGTGCGGCCACGAGAGATGCGCGCGATGAAGGTGCCGACAAACGGGGTCCAGGCGATCCACCACGCCCAGTAGAACGCGGTCCACCAGGTTTGGAATTCTACGGTTTCGGGTCCCCAGG
>CALBOC010000331.1 GCA_937896705.1 uncultured Micrococcaceae bacterium
CTGTGTAATCACTCATGAGTGATGCGCTGTTTCATATCGGAGAAGACCTCCCACCCGCCCTACCGGAACGGGCCGCATGGGGGACCGCGCCCAAACTTCGGCAGTGGCAGCAAGAGGCCCTCGAACTCTATTTTGAGAAACCGCGCCAAGATTTCATGACCGTTGCGACCCCGGGCGCTGGTAAAACCACCTTCGCGCTGCGGGTTGCCAAAATGTTGTACGAGACCGGTGTCATCGCTCGGGTCACGGTAGTAGCGCCCACCGAGCATCTCAAAAGTCAGTGGGCCGATTCGGCTGCGCGTATCGGCCTGGCGATTGACCCGAACTTCAAAAACGCTGATGGCCGTCACGGCGCCGAATACATGGGTGTGGCCCTGACCTATGCCCAGGTCGCATCGAAACCCATTTTGCACCGCAACCGGACCGAAGCGGCCAAAACACTGGTGATCTTAGACGAAGTCCACCACGGTGGAGACGCGCTGTCCTGGGGCGAGGCCATTCGCGAAGCGTTTGAGCCGGCAGAGCGGCGCCTGTCATTGACCGGTACACCATTCCGTTCTGACGATGCTCAAATCCCGTTTGTGGAATATGTCGACGACGGCACCGGGGTATTGCGTTCGAAAGCCGATTACACCTACGGCTACGGCCCGGCCCTGCGCGACTATGTCGTCCGTCCCGTGATTTTCATGGCCTATTCCGGGCAAATGCGCTGGCAGACCTCAACCGGTGAGGTCATGGAAGCCCAGTTGGGTGAAGCCGCAACCAAAGACATAACCGCCAACGCTTGGCGCACTGCCCTGAACCCCAAAGGCGAGTGGATTCCGTCTGTACTTAAGGCCGCTGACCATCGGCTGACCGAAGTTCGGCGCAATGTGCCGGATGCTGGGGGCCTGGTGATTGCCACCGACCACGAAGACGCCCGCGCGTACGCGGCGATCTTAGAGAAACTTTCGGGCGAAAAAGTCACTACCGTCTTGTCCGACGACCCGACCGCTTCGAGCAAGATCGAAGATTTCGCTGAGGGGAACCAGCGCTGGATGGTCGCGGTCCGTATGGTGTCCGAAGGGGTCGACGTCCCACGACTATGCGTGGGCGTGTACGCGACCTCGACGTCCACCCCGATGTTTTTTGCCCAGGCTGTGGGCCGTTTTGTTCGGTCACGCAAACGCGGCGAAACCGCTTCGGTCTTTTTGCCATCGGTGCCAAAACTCATGGAGTTGGCCAATGAGATGGAAGAAGAACGCGATCACGCCCTCGAGATTGACAACGGAGTTTCAGTTGAGGATCTCGAAGATGCCCCTGAAGAAGATCTGCTGCGCGAAGCCAACCGTGAAGACTCCGCTTCGTCGTCGCTAAACGGTGCCAAATTCCAGGCGCTTGAGTCCCAAGCCCTGTTCGACAAGGTGCTCTTCGACGGCGGCGAATTCGGGACCGGGGGAGCGGTGGGTTCCGAAGAGGAGCTCGACTTCCTAGGTATCCCCGGATTACTTGACGCTGACCAGGTGTCCACCTTGTTGAAGCAGCGCCAGGCGGAACAACTTCGGCGTCAACCTCGTGCCAAAGCACAAGCGGATGTGGTGGACCACCGGCAGTTAAAGGAGCTGCGCAAAAAACTTTCATCCTCGGTGGCCGCGTGGTCTGCACGCTCTGGGACCCCACACGGGGTGATTCACAACCAGTTGCGTGAAATCTCTGGTGGTCCCGCGGTCGCTCAGGCAACCAAGGACCAGATTGAGAAACGTTTGGAGACTGTGCAGGGTTGGTTCGTTGGACGCAAATAGTCCGGCGTTTCAGCCGACGCGCTACCGTCTGGTGGTGTTGAAGAATTGGATGGCTAATGGGTATCGCCATGCTTGACGGTCGCTGGCTTTTGCTGCGGCAATTATCAACACCACTAGATCGAAGATGATCAGCGCGGCCATGATCAAGTAGCCGATGAGAATACTCGTCAAGATCCAGGCGCCAATCCAGTAAATCACATAACTGATGGTCCAGTTCAGTGCATGCCGACCTTGAAGGTCGAGCAGGGGGCTGCGCTCTCGAAAAATTAGCCATACGATTAGCGGCGAAACGAAGCCGATGAAGATTGCACCCAGCGGCATCACCACACCCCAGGTGTTCTCTTCAGTGGGCGTCAGCGGCGGTTGAACTTGATAGCCCGGGGAGGTGTCGTACGGTTGGTATTCACCGGAAGCCTCAGGTGGGATGCCGTAAGCATGGGTCTCTCTCGGTGGTGGCGGTGGAGGAAAGTCCGGGTTGCCTTGATGAATGTAAACCGCGAGATCGGGATACACCTGCGGATGTCGCAGAATATGCGGCCACAGGTCAGGGCGTTGCCCGGCGACGCGATAAAGTGTCCCGGCATCTATCAACGGATCGCGCAAATCGTCCGGAGTAAAGTCAGCTGGATCTTTTTGATAGTACGCCATCGAATGCTCTTTTCGGATACAGACCACCTGACTCATAAGTCTAGGGCAGCATCGTCTCAAGCGGCCAGAAAGCATGGCTTTCTTTTAGCAATGTGGCATGCTCGGGCCATGGGAGCGCCTCAGGCAGTTGTGGTCCTTGTCTGCCGCGTTGGTAGTCTCCCTCAGTGCCCGCGCTAGGTCGCGGGCATGGTGGGGTTATGCGGCGCGGTACCCGGAGATTTCGAAGACCACCCGTGGTGGGTCGCGTGGTGGGTCGCTGGTGGTGTGGCGGAT
>CALBOC010000332.1 GCA_937896705.1 uncultured Micrococcaceae bacterium
AGTACGTTTGAACAGGCACCCTATGAAGTGTGGGTGCATGAATCAGCCATCGATGGCGACGGCGGCATCCGGTACGCACAAGAGCTCAAGATTCACTCCTACCGCCCCGCACCCGAAATCGCCTCGTAAGAGCGTTCCGTAACTCCCTGACGGCAGCCGCGGTGTGCATAATGGGGACATGGCGACCAACCTTTTACTGCTAGCCGATACGCACATCCCCAAGAGAGCTAAACGTCTGCCAGAAGCAGTGCTTGAGGCGATTGATGCTGCCGATATTGTCGTTCATGCCGGCGACTGGATGGACCTGGAGACCTACGAGTTACTCCAAAGCCGCGCGCGGGTCCTGCACGGCGTGTACGGCAATAATGACGGACCGGAGCTGCGGGCGAAACTGCCCGAGGTGGCGTATTTTACGGTTGAGGATTTGAGCCTGGCGGTGATTCATGAAACCGGGCAAGCCAAGCGGCGGGAGGAGCGGGCGGATCAGGCCTTTCCCTCGACCGATGTGCTGATTTTCGGGCATTCGCATATTCCCTGGGATACGGTGTCCCCGCGTGGCATGCGGCTGTTGAACCCCGGTTCTCCCACAGATCGACGTCGGCAGCCCCACTGCACCATGATGACGGCGAGCATCAGCGGCAAGGACATCGAAGTTGAACTGCATCGCGTGGAACGTGCGTGAGCTGCTTTACGCGCACTAGGAACGTTTCGCTTGGCTCTTAGCCGCTATGCTCCGTACACAGTACTGGTACCCCTCCACGATGAGTCCGGTCAGGAGCAAGGTCACCACGAGCGCAACCGGAGTGGTCAGAAGGCCCATGGCATACAGTCCAAAGCTAAAGTACTCGCCTCCTCGTTCGGACCATGCCATACCGAACACGGGCACCACATTCAGGACCAGCGCGGCGAGTAGTGCCCACGCAAACGTAGTTCGCCCCGACACCGCGGGTGTTGAACCCCGGCGAGAGAGCAACACCGTAACAAATACCGCTAAACTCACGGCCACGACAATGCCGGCTGGGATACCCGGTCGAGAAAAGAATCGTAAGGTGGGTGCGTCACCGTCGCCATAGATCCAGAGGTGAATAATAAG
>CALBOC010000333.1 GCA_937896705.1 uncultured Micrococcaceae bacterium
CAGGCTCGGGTAATTCATTCATCCATAAATTTTACACGCAGATCCCTCTGCAAAGGCTAACTCAGCACAGTGGGCAAGGTAGCGCTTGGCACCAGCCTATGGCACGTCAGGGGGTATGTGCAGCGGTCATATCGACCATTCGCATTCGGTATAGGTCGAGGTCTCATCCGGCCGGTTTAGCGCAGCTTGAACATGCGTGTGATTCCGACGACCACAGCGGTGACCGTCAACAGCAGAGCCAGCCATATCCAGCCGATGGTGATCAGCTCAAGCCACGAGGCCACCAAAATGAGCATGGTCAGTGCCATGCTGAAAGCCACCCACACCAACGTGTAGACGCCGGCTTTATATTGACTTTGCACATTGCGCTCGGTCAGTGTCACCGGGTAGTTAAAGATCTTCGGATAGCGGGAGAGGCTAACCAGGGTCAGCGTGCCAAGACCCAGCAGGACCAGACCGCCGATGGCTTCCCAAACGGACCCTTCGCGCAGGACTTGTCCGTCCATGCCATAGCGCACCGGGAGCAGTTCAAGCGTCCCGAGGCTTTGCAACGCGAACAAGATGGGCGCGGTGATCGCTACCCCGATGCTGAAACCAGCCAGGAGTCTGTGCAGTGCATCGAGCTGAAAATCTGGCTCTGGACGTCTGGCAAGAGTCGTCTCGCTGGCCTCACGACGAACAGGACGAATTGGTTCGTTTGGATGCGCTTGTTGAGCCATCACGACCCTCCTGGGATCCACCTCTGCTACGACGCCGTTCTTGGGCGCTGAGGATGCTTCTACTGTACTCCCGGCTCCTCGATGAAAACAGCGGATGAGCAACATCGCACTGGTTCCCGGAAGCGTGAACAGCACCGGGTGGTGAGTTTGTTCACTGTTCATCGCACAGCCGAAGAATCTGCGCGACCCAAATGGCGCCGTGTTGAACCCGGTGGCTAAACTGAAAGACGAACCCGGACCGTATGGTCCACGATCTTTTCACTCGCACACAACCTTGAAGATTTGTTTACTAACCACGGCTGACGATCACTTCAGATCGTTGTGATGCCCAACTCTCAGGAGGCTCGCGTGACCGAATGGTCCAAACCTCAACC
>CALBOC010000334.1 GCA_937896705.1 uncultured Micrococcaceae bacterium
AAACTTTCATGTTGGTGAGTGACAATAGAATTATGAGCACCAATAGCGAAACCCTAATAATCCGTGACGAGATGATCCGATTGGGTCAAGCTCTCAAGCTGGCCAACGTCGTCGAGGACGGCGTCGATGCCCGAGAGATTATCAGCGCCGGCGAAGTTTTAGTCAACAACGAAGTTGAAACGCGGCGCGGCAGGCAGCTTCGAGCCGGTGATGTCATCACCATGATCCAACTTGATCTCGAGGTGATCATTGAGACTGAATGACGCCCCTGCCTGCTGAGGCCTCTATTCGCTTCGGAACACCACCCTTGCCCGCCGCTGGCCACATACTTAAAGTTGAGATTGTGAACTGAATCTTTTTTGAAAGGCCAGGTTTATGACGGAAGCAGCACATTCAACGCGACCCAACGTGCTACTGATTTTTGCTGATGATCTTGGTCAGGGGGATGTGTCGTGCTTCAACCCCAACGCCGGGTGGCAAACAACGAATATGGATCGCCTGGCCGCCGAGGGCATGCGGTTTTACGATTCCCACGCCACCAGCGCCCTGTGCACTCCTTCACGGTATGGTCTGTTGACCGGACGATACAACTGGCGTTCGCGGCTCAAACGGCTGGTGTTACCGGGTGACTCCGAGTCGCTGATCGAAAAGGATCGGCTGACGCTGGCGCAGTTCCTTTCGGACCGCGGGTACTCTACCGCGGTTGTCGGGAAATGGCACTTGGGACTGGACTGGCAATTATTAGAACACGGTAACGATCTTGACCGGTTCGGGCTGTCCGTTGATGAACATCCCATTCCCGAAACTCGGTTTGGTCGCCATGGCAACTTCAACGCCGGGCAGCAATGGGAAGTCGAAGGGGCAGATATCGACTACAGCAAACCGATTACGTTTGGTCCAAATGATCTCGGTTTCGACTACTCCTTTATTACCGCCGCCTCGCACGATCAACCGCCCTTCGTGTATATCGAAAATGGACAAGCCCAGGGTGTCCCGACGAAATTCGGCGGCGATCAATGGCAACTCGATCGGGCCACCTCCTCGCAGTGGGACCAGATTCAAAAGGGCCCAATGGTTGAGGACTTTGATGTCACCCGACTGGTCCAAGACTTTCAGGACAAGGCGCTTGAGGTGCTCAACGAGATGCTAGACGGCGATGACCCGTGGTTCTTATACGTTCCCTCGCACTTAGTGCACGGACCAATCATTCCCAATGAGCCGTGGCAAGGACGTTCCGGGTTGGGACCGTACGGGGATTTTGTGTTGCAGTTCGATGACTACGTCGGCCAATTGGTGCAAGCCATCGATGATGCGGGGCAACGGGAAAATACTATCGTGATCGTGACCTCGGACAACGGTGTCTCGCCGGTCGCTGGCCTACCCGACCTGCGCGCTCAGGGGCATGACCCATCGAATGGTTGGCGTGGGGCGAAGGCCGATATCTGGGAAGGCGGCCATCGTGAGCCATTTATTGTTCGCTGGCCCGAGGTGATTGAGGCCAATACGACCTCGGATCACCTCATTTCACATTCCGATGTTTTCGCCACGCTTTCAGAAGTCCTGGGGGAACAACTTCCTGAGACCGCCGCCGAAGACTCCGTATCTCAACTGCCCGTGTGGCAGGGGTCTGGCCGTGCTGTTCGCCAGGATGTCGTTGCTTCCTCGGGTGGTGGCGGTCTGGCCATCCGCAAGGGTGAGTGGAAGCTCGACTGTGTCACCGATGGAGATGGTTTCCAATCGTTGATGGCACAGCCGGCTGGTGAAGAGGCTACCCGCTATAAACCCGCCCAGCTATACAACCTGGCCGACGATCCCACCGAGACGACCAATCTCCTTGAAGAACACCCCGACAAAGTCGCCGAGCTCTCCCGGCTGCTAGCCGAACATATTCGCCGTGGTCGCTCCACCCCGGGTGCACCACAATCCAATGATGCCGGCACTCCAACCAATCGCTGGATGCAGATCGAATGGCTGGATGACGCAGAGGCAGTCATCTCACAGTGTAAGACTCATGTCTCCTAAGCTCACCGAGCTGGTCACGATCCCTGCTGGCGCCTCCTGGCAGGGGTCCGACGACTTCTATCCGGAAGAAGCACCCCGAACCCAAGTTGAGGTTGAATCCTTCGAGTTAGAACGCCACCCGGTGACCAACGCGCAGTTTGCAGCGTTCGTGTCCGACACCGAGTGGGTTACGACCGCCGAACGTCCCATCCCCGATGACATTGTCGGTATTCCACCTGAAATGCGGGCTCCTGGATCCTTAGTGTTCACCCCCACGACCGGACCCGTGGACTTATTGCGATGGGAGCTCTGGTGGCAATGGGTTCCCGGCGCCAATTGGCGCCATCCCTACGGTCCAGCATCCGACCTTGCCGGGCTCGACCAGCACCCCGTCGTGCACATATCCTATGAAGATGCTCAAGCATACGCGGCCTGGGCGGGTCGACGCCTTCCCACTGAAACTGAATGGGAGCATGCCGTTGCCTCGGCAGCAGGTCACGCCTACGCCTGGGGTGACGAGTTCATGCCCGCCGGGCAGCTGATGGCCAACACGTACCAGGGAAACTTTCCCTATCAGAATACTGGCGCCAACGGTTGGGTGGGCACCAGCCCGGTTGGCGCATTCCCGGCCACGAAGCATGGATTGTTCGACATGATCGGCAACGTGTGGGAGTGGACAACCAGCGCCTTCGGCTCCGTTCGAAACAGTTCGGATTCGTGTTGCGCAGCGCCGGTCGACCCGACATCCGATGCGGTGCACCTGGTGGTGAAAGGGGGCTCTCATTTGTGCCATCCGGCATACTGTGCTCGATACCGGCCTGCGGCCCGGCAGCCACAAACCCCAGACTCCGCCACCACCCACCTCGGATTCCGGTGCGTCCGCTAACCCACTACCGCAGGTGAACATCGGGTAAAGCGAACAGGGTGGCATGCTTCATGGCCTGTCAACCCGTAGCATAAAACTGCAACGAGATGACCACGTCCTAGGAGGATATTGTGCGCGCAGTAGTATTTGAAGACTGGAAAACGTTCCCGGTACTCAAGGATGTGGACAAACCCACTCCTGGTCCCGGCGAAGTGTTACTCAAGGTAGCCGGAGCCGGCGCCTGTCACTCAGATGTGGCGATCTTCCAAGATTATGATGCTGATTTCAATCCCGCGGGTCTGCCGACCGGCTTTGTGTTGGGGCATGAAAACGCCGGCTGGGTTGAAGAGCTCGGCCAGGGGGTCAGCGGGTTCGAAAAGGGCGATGCGTATTTGGTATATGGTCCAATTGGTTGCGGCCGGTGTAAGGCCTGTTCCAGAGGCCAAGATACCTATTGCGAAAATGCTGCGACCAACCCCTATCCTGGCATCGGGTTGGGCCGTGACGGCGGGATGGCAGAATACGTCTCGGTTCCGGCACGAAACTTGGTGCCCTTGGGCGATGCTGATCCAGCAACGGCGGCCCCGCTGGCTGATGCGGGGCTCACGCCATATCACGCTATTAAACTTGCGCTGCCGAAATTGGCGGGCGCAGATAAATATGCGCTGGTGATTGGGCTCGGGGGTCTGGGCTTATTGGGCGTTCAGATCCTCAAAGCTCTCACCGGGGCGACGATTATCGCCACCGATATGAAAGAAGATGCGATGGCGGAAGCTGAACAGCTGGGTGCCATCACGGTGCCTGGTGGCGACGATCAGGTTACAAAGATCCGCGAGGTGACCGGTGATAAGGGTGTCGATGCCGCGTTTGATTTTGTGGGTGTCTCCCCCACGATTAACACCGCGATGCAATCCATGGCGGTTCAGGGTCGGCTTACGGTGTTAGGTATTGCCGGGCAGCCCTATGAGTGGACGTTTTACACCACGCCCTATGAAGTCGAACTGACGAACAGTTACTGGGGCACCATTGAGGATTTGCACGAGGTTGCGGACCTTTTCCGAGCCGGCAAGATCGCACCGAAAGTCACCAAGTATCCCATGGCCAAAGCCTTGGACGCCTATCAAGATCTCGTGGATGGCAAGGTGTCTGGCCGCGCCGTGGTCATCCCTCACGAATAGTGCAGCACGGCTTTTCTTGGGCTGGGGTGGATAGTGTCGAAAACCTGAAACCCCGGCCCGAGTGCCACTCGCGATGGTTTAGACGTGCACCTTGAGAAAGCCCAGGAAATCATTGATTTCTTGCGGGTGAATGCCGTGGCCTATCCCGTGGTAGGTTTTTTCAACAAGGTTGACTCGCGGACGCAACCAGTTGGCGGTTTGTTCAATACGATCGGCTGCCACAATGGGATCCGCTGGATCGTATCCCCAAAACATCAACTGGTTGGATGCGACGAACGCTTCATCATCAAATAGGTCATCGAGTTCGGCGGCTTCAATCACGAACCCCGACAGTCCGATCACGGTCGGGTAGAAGCCCGGGCGCATGCGCATCAGCGAAGTAGCCATCGCCATGCCTTGGGAAAAGCCCAGCAAGGACACGCTGCGGTACTGGTCGGCGACCGATTGGATCCACTCGTCCAGTTGCACGATAGCGGTTCGGACTTCGTCGGCATTGGCTTCAAGTTCGGTGGATATTGGGAACCAGCAATAGCCTCCGAAATGCGGGGGCAGCTGCTTGGGTGCTTGGACGCTGGCGATGGTGAAGCGATCGTCGAAATAGTTGCCGAGGGGAAACAGGTCGTTTTCATCGGCGCCGAAACCGTGCAGAAAGACTACGAGGTCGGTTTCTGGACGCGGTTCGTCATGTGACCAGCGAACGTGCATGTGGTTAAAGTCCTAACGTCTTGATCATGTCGTCGGCCACTTGGTGCAGGTCGGTGAGAAAACCATCGTGGCCGATGGGCGAGTCAATCATGTGCACCGGAGTGTGCGGACCGAAGTCTGCTGCCAGTTGGTAACTTTGTTCTGGGAAGTAGAGCCTATCGGAATTCACGGCGGCGATGAACGGGGTTGCGCTGATCTTCGAGACCGCTGCAGCCTGTCCCCCACGGTCCCGCCCGACATCATGAGACATCAGCGCTTCTGTCAGGGCGATATAGGAGTTCGCGTCGAACCGACCGGCCAAATCCTGTGCTTTGTAATCCAGGTAGGACTCGACTTGGTAGCGGCCCTCCCGGGTAGCAATGGGCGAGTCCAACGGGTTTTCTTCGCCTTGAAACTTCCGGCCGAACCGTACGTTGAGTTCCGGCTCGGAACGATAGTTAATGTGTGCGATCCGACGCGCAATCCCAAGACCTTGAATCGGTGCTGGACCACCGTAGTAGTCTCCGCCGTTAAAGTTCGGGTCTAACCGAATGGCTTCGACTTGTGCTTGAGCAAAAGCGATCTGTTCGGCGGTGGAGTGCCCGCCACAAGCGATGACTCCTACACCGGCCACACGATCCGGGTACATCGCGGCCCATTCCAGAGCACGACCCCCGCCCATGGACCCTCCCAGTACCGCGTGGAAGCGTTCAATTCCAAGAATGTCGGCTAGCTTGGCTTCGGCGTTCACAGAGTCACGAATCGTGACAAAGGGAAATTGTGACCCATAGGGTTGGTTGTTGTCATCTAGTGATGAGGGGCCGGTAGACCCATAGCAGCCGCCCACCATGTTGGTCGCAATGACAAACCATTTGTTAGTATCAATGGGCTTGCCTGGACCAACCACATATTCCCACCAGCCCGCTTCGGGCGCCAGCT
>CALBOC010000335.1 GCA_937896705.1 uncultured Micrococcaceae bacterium
GCCGCTTGTGGCGGTCTGACTTTGGTCCAGTCTACGTCAGATGTTGTTTTTACTAGTTTCCCCGGTGATTAGGACCGGTCCGTGGATTGCTAAACAACCTCGGCCGCCAATGCGGACCGGACCCTAGTCCTGAACCAAACACCGTGTTCGGGGGGACACGCTATTTGGCTGGTGGTGGGCCTGGCGAACCAAGCCCACCCCATAAATCTAGCCAGCTAATAAGTCTAAATTATTGGCCGGAGTGTTTCTGAATAATTTCTTCAGAAACAGCAGCTGGTACTTCGCCGTACGAGTGGAAGGTCATGGTGTAGACGGCACGACCCTGGGTGCGGGAGCGAAGGTCACCGATGTAACCGAACATCTCCGACAGTGGGACGTGAGCCTTGACAACCTTGACACCGGCTGCGTCTTCCATCGATTCGATGGTACCGCGGCGGGAGTTGAGGTCACCAATGACGTCACCCATGTATTCCTCAGGGGTGCGCACTTCAACGGCCATGATCGGTTCTAGCAGAACCGGCTTGGCGCGTTTGATGCCTTCCTTGAAGACCTGGGAGCCAGCTAGCTTGAACGCCATTTCCGATGAGTCCACATCGTGGTAGGCGCCGTCTTCGAGCGTAGCTTTGACTCCGACCATTGGGTAGCCAGCAAGCACACCGAACTGCATGGCTTCTTGCATACCTTGGTCAACTGATGGGATGTATTCACGTGGAATACGACCACCGGTTACGGCGTTCTTGAATTCGTAGGTTTCGCCATCTTCGGTATCCAGTGGCTCGAAGGTCACGACGACCTTCGCGAACTGGCCGGAACCACCGGTCTGCTTCTTGTGGGTGTAGTCCACAGACTCGACCTTGCGACGAATGGTTTCGCGGTACGAAACCTGTGGTTTACCCACGGTGGCTTCTACCTTGAATTCACGCTTCATGCGGTCGACGAGCACATCGAGGTGCAGTTCGCCCATACCGCCGATTTCGGTCTGACCGGTTTCTTCGTTCTGGCTTACGGTGAAGGTTGGGTCTTCTGCCGACAAGCGCTGGATAGCGGTCGAGAGCTTCTCTTGGTCACCCTTGGAGTTCGGCTCGATGGCTACCGAGATCACTGGCTCTGGGAATTCCATGGATTCCAGGATGATCGGTGCATCTTTGGCCGACAAGCTGTCACCGGTGGTGGTGTCTTTGAGACCCACAACGGCATAGATGTGGCCAGCCTGTGCTTCCTCGACAGGGTTTTCCTTGTTCGCGTGCATCTGGAACAACCGGGAGATGCGTTCCTGCTTCTGCTTGGTCGCATTCAGGATCTGATCGCCGGCTTTGATTTTGCCGGAGTACACGCGAATGTAGGTCAGCGTACCGAAGAATGGGTGTGCGGCGATCTTGAAGGCCAGCGCGGAGAATGGCTCACTCAAGCTTGGCTTGCGAGTCAGTTCTTCTTCTGGATCCCTCATGGAGACACCGGACACCGATTCGACATCCAGCGGGGATGGCAGGTAGTCAACGACAGCATCGATGATCGGCTGAACACCGCGGTTCTTGAATGCCGAGCCGCAGAAGACTGGGTAGGCTTCGTCAGCAACGGTCAGCGCACGAACACCGGCCATGATCTCTTCGTTGGTGATCTCACCGTCGTCGAGGTATTTCATCATCAGTTCTTCCGAGGACTCAGCAACGGACTCGATGAGTTCGTTACGGTACTCTTCAGCACGTTCCTGCAGGTCTGCTGGAATGTCCTGAATGTCGTAGCTTGCACCAAGGGCGGTGTCACCTTTGGCATCTTCTGGCCAGACGAAGGCTTTCATAGTGACCAGGTCAACAACACCGATGAAGTCGTTTTCAGCACCAATTGGCAGCTGCATAACCAGTGGCTTCGCACCAAGACGTGACTTGATGGTCTCGACGGTGTTGTAGAAGTCTGCACCGAGCTTGTCCATTTTATTGACGAAGCAGATACGAGGTACGCCGTACTTATCGGCCTGACGCCAGACCGTTTCGGACTGAGGTTCTACGCCTTCTTTGGCGTCGAAAACCGCAACCGCACCGTCGAGAACCCGCAGGGAGCGCTCAACTTCAACAGTGAAGTCAACGTGTCCTGGAGTATCGATGACGTTGATCTGGTTACCTTCCCAGAAGCTGGTGACAGCAGCTGAGGTAATGGTAATACCGC
>CALBOC010000336.1 GCA_937896705.1 uncultured Micrococcaceae bacterium
CGGGATGAACCCGGGGCCTCACAATCTCATCACTCACACCTTGAAGAGGTGCTTATTAGTCTAAGAAACGTTCCTGGTAATTTACTTGAAGTCAGCACAAAGTCTCTGGAGAATTGAATCAGAGCAGTCTGCGTCGACTGGTCGGCACTTCCTACTCCGAGATCTCTAGAACCATGGCAAGGCAAAAGCCACCACGAAAGCACACACGACGAGCCCAAGCAGAACGTCAGTGGTTCGCAGGTGAATCGGGCGATACACCGTCCGTGGTTTCAGCCCGAAACCACGCGATTCCAGCGAGGTGGCGATCCGTTCGGAGCGTCGTAATGCAACAATCAGCACGGTGAATACCAGCCGGCCGGCTTCTTTGAGCTTGAGTTTCGGTTTGCCCTTCTTCGATAATGTGGCTCCGCCTTGGCGCATGAGTTGTGCTGCACGAATGGTTTGCCACTCGCGTGGCAGTCCGAGCAAGAGCTGGTAACCGGCCAGAATCGCGAAGGTGATCGATGCTGGCAGTTTCAGGTTCTGGTTCAGCGAGCGCATCAGCTCGACCGGGGCCGTGGAGGTGAGAAACAGGATCGATGCTACTCCGATGACCAATGTTCGGGCAGCTAATGCCCCACCGATCCAGACCCCGTCCTCGGGTCTGGCGAACAGGTTGACCAGAAACAGTCCGAGCCCGAAAGCGAAGAACGGGACGTGGGCGGCGGCCAACCACTTGACCGGGACCTTACCGATGGTCAGCGCCACGAGGACCATCGCAACCCACAGTGCTGCCGGGCGGATCGGATCCCAGATAAATAGCAGGGATACCGACAACACAAACAGGCTGATGAGCTTGATCGAGGGGTTCCACCGGGTCAGGATCCCGGGCTCGACCAAGGTTGAGGGGTGTTGAATAGCCAGCGTGCTCATACCAGGGCTCCTTGTGCCACGGTCACGACTCGGGTGGCCCACGCATCTGCCACGCGCTTGTCGTGGGTGATTATCGCCACCGCTCCCCCATCGTCAGCGTGGTCAGCCAGTTGTTGCAGCATGATAGTGGTGTTGGCTCGGTCCAGGCCGAAGGTTGGTTCATCGGCGAGCAAGACCGTCGGTTCGGTGCGATACCGGGCGGCCAGTAGTCCTGCGGCGACTGAGAGACGGCGTTTTTCGCCACCTGACAGTCGAAACGGATTGAGCTCGGCTAAGTGGGTCAGCCCAAAGGTTTCCGTGAGATCCCGAACGGCTTGTTCTGTCTGCTTGTTGAGTGGTAAACCGAAGCGTAGTTCGTCGTGGACCGAGTGAGTGAGGAATTGGTGCTCGGGGTTTTGGAAGACCATGACCGGTGGCCGCCCGGAGAGCTCTCCCTCAGGCTGGATCAGCCCGGCCAGTGCCATCAGCAGGGTGGTTTTGCCCGTGCCGTTAGCCCCCATCACGGCGATGCGTTCACCCGAGTAAATCTCCAGGTCAATGTCGGTCACCACCGGTGGGGCCTGCGGGACCGGCCGCACCGTGAAATTAGCGGCTGCAAGTAGCGCTTCAGAGCCGATTGATGCTGGCGCGGGGTAGCTCGGCAGTTCGACACCCGGGGTCCAGACTCCGTTGGCTTCGAGCGCAGCGGCGTGCTCGGCCAGAACTTGGTCAGTTGGCCCATCGGCCCGGATCTTACCTTCGTCGATGACCACCGTGCGTGCTGGCAGTCCCGGTCCGTCGGCAAGTTCGTCGAGGCGGTGTTCGACTAGAATCAGCGCGCCGGTTTCACCGGTCAGCTCCGTCAGGATCTGCATGACCGAGGCGACCCCGGCACCATCCAGCATTGAGGTTGGTTCGTCGGCCAGCACAATGCTGGGTCGAGCTGCGAGCGCTGCGACCGTGGCGATGCGTTGTACCCATCCCCCGGAGAGTGTTTGGGTGCGCTGGTGGATCAGATGCTCAGCATCCACCGAGGCCAGTAGTTGCTGGACTCGGTGGCCGATCTCGGCCGGGTCGACCCCGTGATTTTCTAGGGTGAGCGCGATTTCGTCTTCAACCAAGGGCAGTGTGAGGCTGGCGTGCGGGTCTTGGGGGACATTGCCAACTTTGGCGCTGAGTTGGGCCACGGTGTTGGCGATAACTGGCTCACCAGCGACATCGCATTCCCCGCTGATATCCAGCGGGACCGAATGCGGCACGACGCCGCGGATTGCATCCAGCAGGGTGGATTTGCCCGCACCCGAGGCACCCAGTAGTAGTACTTGCTCGCCGGGGTGCACGGTGAGGTCGATGTCCTCGAGCAGCACCCGCTGGCTGCGTGGGTCCACGGCGGTGAACCCACGCAACTCAACGAGTGGTTGGCCTTGGGTCATCGTTGCCTTCCGATGGCGTAGTTATCGACCACTCCGGTCTTTTTAATCGCCTTGACTAACACCCATGCCAGTAGCCCACCGAGGATGATGCCCGAGGAGCAGTGGATGACCAGGCGCAGCCCGAAAATCTCTTGGCCGAACCAGCCGAAGCGAATGGCCGAGGACCAGAAGACGAAGAACGCACCCAGGAACCCACTAATCGCAAAGCGGGTGATACCGAAGCGTTTATACCGGCCAATGGCAAACGGCAGCTCCGAGCCGAGACCCTGTAGGAACGCCGATAGCAACAGGACCGGTCCGACCGGGGACCCCAGGAATACGAACTCCATCGTGGCGGCCAGAATTTCGGCCAGAATCCCAGAGCCGGCCTTGCGAGTGATAGCCACGGCCAGCGGGGCAACTAGTAGCCAGCCGCCTTGGAAGAAGTGTTGGGCGAGGTCACCTGCCGGGCCCATGGCAATCGCCAGGGCGTTCCAGGCTTGGACTAACGCCCAGTAAACGAACCCAAAGACAACGCCCAAGACCACGACGAGCACGAGGTCTTTGAGTTGCCACCGAAACGGGCTGTCATAAGGGTTGCGATATTCGCGTTTTCCTTGTGAAGATACAGCATTGCTCATGCTTACTCACCGCTCCGCTGGGCCGAGGGTGAGTCCACCGAAATCGAAATGTGCGAGACCACGTGTGGGACTTCCTGGCCGATCTGGGCCCAGGCGTCCACGATGGTCGTGAGTACATCGGCGAGGTCGCCGCGCAGGATAGTGGCAAAGTGCTCACTGGTGACTTTCACACCGCTAGCTTTGGCCTGATCAATGGCCGCATAGATCGGCGTCATATGCGGCACGGTGCCATCTGCCAGTGGGTACAGCGACCAGGCTGCAGCCACTTCGAGTTCGCTCTTTGCCAGGTGCACGGGCTTTTCGGCCGGGATCTCACCGGGCACAAGCTCGCAGGTAGCTTCGCCCGGGCAGCCGCGTGATAGCAGGATGTGGCTGGTTAGATGCTGCCGGTTGGATTCCTCCGATGCAGCACGAATCAGTGTCGAGGCATACGCAGCTAACTGTTGTGCTGACTCACCGGAATTGACGCCCACGTAGGTCGAAACTTCGCCGGTCGAGACTTCCAGACCGGAGTCTGGCTCGTCGACTTTCAAGACGTCATGGGTGTATTTGATGGCATCCAAAATGATGCGTTCGAAATCATCTGCGTGGGGATGGACGCTAATGCGCATCCCAATCCCAATTTGATCTGGTGATAGTGTCTGACCACTCACGGTGGTCTCCCTTCCGACCACCGGGCTCTCATGAAAATAAGAGCTACGAACCTCTACCTACGCCAGCATTATCTGGATCAGGTGAACGGGTCTGCGGCATCTCCGCACTCTCAGCACCAGTTTCAGTGCACCCCGGGGTCTCTGTTCGACACCACCATAGTCCGAACGGTCGGTATTGCCAAAAAGCTTTGAGTTTTCAGCACAATGTTGGCGGCTGCAGGCTCGCTTACTGACTTCCGATGATCGAATCAGCCGGTATAAACGGTGTGGTCCCACTCTTCTTGGTCCGGCGAGGAAGTCGCGAAACGCAGTCGGTACGCTTCTGGAGCATTGAATTCCTCACGAAGAATATCCACCAGGTCGTCTCCGGTAAGCCAGGTCCGTCTAATCCGTTGCGCCCGGAGTTCGCCGAAGCCTAAGTGTGGCATTTCGTCAGAGTCGATGAGTTCTTGCAGGGTCATATTGTCGCGCATCGTTCCGATGCGCAACGCACTAACTGGCAGTCCTGATGAGTCGCTGGCATACCGACCGAGCGCTTCCATATAGGCTTTCGCGGCACCGTAGAGCCCGTCTGGACGCGGTGGATTCCACGGTTTAACGTGGCCATCGCCTTCGCCTGCCAACCATTCGCGTTCAGGCCACCCGGAAGCGTGATTACTCGAAGCCAGCACGACCCGTCGCGTCCCGTGAGCTATCGCGGAGGCCAGTATCCGGTTAGTGGCATCCATCTCCGTGGCGTATAGGCCGTCTTTACCGTCAGGCGCACCGGTAGCTAGATGCAAAACGTAGTCGACCTCCTGTACCAGGCGATCAACTAGCTCTTCGTCGTCCAGACCAGCTTGGTAGGTCCCGGCAAAGGCATCGTTGTCGATAGGTGCGAGGTCGATACCCACCAGCTCATAGGTCTCTGCAAGCTGCTGGGTAATCAAATTCGCAACGGTCCCGGCAGCTCCGGTGATCAGAAGTCGGTTTCCAGCTGATCGTGGAGTCCAGCGAGGTGGTGAGGGTGGTGCTTGAATCGGCAGGTCCATGATGCGTTTC
>CALBOC010000337.1 GCA_937896705.1 uncultured Micrococcaceae bacterium
AGCGGTTACTCACAGCATTTCTCACGGTCGCCGAAACCCGCAACGTATCGGTCGCGGCCGGCAGACTCAACATCACGCAACCGGCGCTGTCGAGGCAACTACAAAAACTGCAACGCCACCTCCAAGTGACCCTGTTGCAGTCGAACTATTCAGGCGTCACCCTGACCGCCGCGGGTGAAGAGTTCCTGCCGGTCGCACAACAGCTCGTCAACGAAATTCACAAAGCCGAGGCCTTTGCCAAGATGCTGTCGACCGGCCGGTTTAGCGAAATCACCTTTGCCGCGCCCGGGACCACCCTGATTGATGTGGTCATCCCATTTGTGGCGACCCTGGATTCCTCCGCACTGCACTCGCACGTCATTGAAACACCGTTGGGTAGTTCGCTCGAGCAAGCGGTGCACACCGCCGACCTGGTGATCATGCCATCCGAGCCACCCAGCCAACTGGCCTCCATCGCCCTGGTCGAACTGCCCGTGTGGGCCTATGTGGCCCCGCACCATCCCTGGGCGCAGCGCGAAGAAATCGGCCTGGAAGAGCTCGTGGATGAACGCGTCGTTGTCGCCACCCCCGAATTTATGGCACGGCGTGTGCTGGACGGTGCCATTGATGTCGCCGGGCTGACCGTGCCCGATATTGTCGAAACCAACTCGGGTCGCGTCGCGCAAGCGCTCGTGGCCACGGGTAACGGCGTCGCAGTCGTCACCGAAGATGCGTTTTTCGGTTTGAAACCGGCAAAAATCACCTCCCGCGGGCACATCCTGTCGGTGTGGTTACACGCCGGGTGGCGGGCGGATCACTACGCGAGCGATCAGGTGCAAGCTCTCGCCGAGCAGTTGGCGACCTTCGCGCAAGCTCGCTATCCGAAACTCACTCCGGGCCCGATCGAGGCCCAAGGGCACAGCTGATCGTGAGCCAGCGGCGATTAATCCGCTCAATCCGGACATAACGCCATCCTGGTCGGCCGCACCGGGCTAGACTATGGGACGTGAGTACGACCAACACTTCAGACACCAGCCC
>CALBOC010000338.1 GCA_937896705.1 uncultured Micrococcaceae bacterium
GACAGCCCGGAGCGTTCGACCATCGTCAAATATGGGGCGCCGACCGCGAATCGGGTCGCACCGGTTTTGGCGATGACCTCGAACTGGCGGTCGGCGTCGTGCACCTGCGGCGAACCCGCGTAGACGACCACCGAAGCACCACATGCCAGCGCGTGGGACAGCGTATTCCACACCATCCAGGAGGTATTGGCGGCCACGTAGTAGCGGTCATCAGGGGTTATATCCTGGTGCAGGGCTTTGCTTTTGAGCGCTTCGAGCAGCATCCCGCCGTGGCCGTGGACGATGCCCTTGGGGTCACCGGTCGTGCCCGACGAGAACAGGATCCACAGTGGGTGGTCGAAGGCCAACGGGTAGTAGCGCTCCGGGCCGTTGACGGGCGCGGTGCGAAAATGTTCGATGTCCAAGTGCCGTTGCACACTGGGCAGTTGAGTGAGTAGTTCGACGTTGTAGTCGGTGCGGTCAATCCACCGGCCGTTATAGGTATACCCCGTCGCAGTGATCAGCACCTTTGGTTCCAGCTGACGCAGCCGAGCCAGGGTGGCGGTGACGGACAAATCCGGTGAGTTAATGGTCCACACCGCGCCGATGGTCGCAGCCGCCAGCAGCCCGATAATGGCCGAGGCATTATTCGGTAACACGGCGGCAACCCGGTCGCCGGCTTGAACTCCGAGCTCGCGAAGTTGTTCGGCCAGTCCGTGCACACGGGTTCGAAGATAGTACCAGGACAGCGATTCGGTTTCATTATCTTCATCGATCGTCAGGATCGCGGTGGCATCCTGATCGATCGCATCGCGGGTGCGCTCCAGGATGTTTTCGGCGTAGTTCACGCTCGCCTCGGGGTACCAGGTCGCGCCCGGCATGGCGGTATTCGGCAGAATTGGGGTGTCAAAATCGTCGCCCAGTACCCCAAAGTACTCGCGCACCGCATCCCAAAACTGCGCTAACTCGGCGACCGACCACGCCTGTAGGTTCCGATATAACTGCTCGGACACGTTGCCGGCTGCATCCGTCAACGATCCGAGGTCGACGCCGCGCTGGATCGTCACCCATTGTGCGAAACGGAACATCTCGGTGTTGCCCGGGTCAGTCGGGCGCCAGGTAACCGGGGGTGTTTGGGGCTGCGTCATGACGGAGTCCTTCGTCTGGGGTGGTTCCCACGTTACCGGTTTGCCGCCAGCACTGTGAGTCCTGTCCGCCCGGTAAATGCCTCCCGGTGCGCTAGCAAGATGACGCTTCATGGCTTGGGACAACAGCTCGTATTCAGGACAAACTGATAATCTCGCCAGCATGAAAGCTATCGCATTTAATACTCCAGGTGGCCCGGACGTTCTTGAAGTCATGGAGCTGCCAGATCCAGAAGTCGGTCCCGGTGAGGTGCTCATTCGGGTGCAGGCCACTGCCGTAAGTCCCACGGACACCACACGTCGCGCCGGTGCTCGAACCAAAGGCCGCGAGGGTCCACACGTACCGGGCATGGATGCCGCCGGCGTGATTGAGGCCATCGACGAATCTGCCGACACCGACCTGACGGTGGGCGATAAAGTCATGGCCTTTGTTGTCCCCAAAGACACCCACGGCGGTTACGCCCAACGGATTGTGGTCCCGGCCGAATCCGTGGTTCGGATGCCCAAGGACGCCACGTTTGCCGAAGCTTCGACGCTGCCGATGAACGGGTTGACCGCACAACTGGCGCTGGACACGCTCGATCTACCCGAGGGCGCCAAACTGGCCGTGACCGGTGCGGCCGGTACGCTGGGCGGCTACGTTATTCAGTTGGCCAAGCACCGCGGGCTAACCGTGATCGCGGATGCTTCCGAGGATGACGATGATTTGGTCCAGGAGTTGGGTGCCGACATCGTCAAGTTGCGTGGCGAGAATTTTGCCCAGGCCATCCGGGAGAAATTCCCCAACGGGGTTGACGGGATTGTTGATGCCGCAGTGCAGGTCGATGAAATCGTGGATGCTGCCAAAGACGGTGCGACGATCATTACGATTCGCGGGGCTGAAGGCGAGCGCGACCGCGGCGTGACGTTCCGCCCGATCTGGGTGACCGACTACGACCGTCGGACCGACAAACTCCAAGAGCTGCGACAGCTTGTGGAAGATGGCGTGCTGACCCTGCGAGTAGCCGATGTGCTGCCCATGGATCAGGCACCGGAAGCGCACCGTCGGATGGAAGCCGGCGGCGTGCGGGGACGGATTGTTCTTGAGCTTGGGGATCTGCCCTGGGCCTAAGCTTTGCTTAGACGAGACTTGCAATCGACAGTGGGTGCTGCACGCGGTGTAGCGCCCACTGTGGGTTATCGACCGTAATTTGTTGCACCCCGAGTCTGCGTGCGGTGGCAAACTGCCGATCGGTGGCCACCGTCCACATCCGCACGGTTCGCCCCTCGTCGGTCCACCGCCGGAGCACGGCTGCGTGATGGGCCAGCCAACCGGTCGAGGGTCCGAGTAGCTCCGCTGGACCGGAAGACCCCTGATGCCTCCCACCGATGTGCAGGGCGTGGCCGTCGTGAGCGTTGAATAACGGACACAAGTACGTGGCGGGGACGGTTTCGGCGACGCGATCTATTGCACGGCGTGAAAAGCTCATGATCGAGATGGTCACGTCGGAAGGGTGACCTCCCGGGCGGAGCTTGCCGGTTGTGGCATCCCAGCCCCAGCGATGGAGCCAACCCAAGACCGCTTCTTCAAGGCGTCCTGCATTGGCGTGGGTGACTTTCATTTCGACGGCCAGTTCCACCGGGCGCTTGGCCTCCAGTAATAACAGCGTCAGGGCGTCCAAGGTCATCAATTGGTTTGTGGCGTCGCCGTATTCGCTGGGCAAGTTTGCGCTGCGAGTCTTCCACGAATGCACATCGAGTTTTCGAAGGTCAGCCAAGGTGTGAGCATCCAGTGGGCCTTGTCCGTTGGATGTGCGGTTCACGGTGGGGTCATGCCAACAGATCAGTTGACCGTCGGCGGTGAGTTGGACATCGGTCTCAATGCCGTCGGCCCCAAGTGCGAGGGCGTGGGCGTAGGCGGCGTGGGTATGTTCGGCGTATTGGGTGCTAGCACCACGGTGCGCAAAAACTTTCACGGTTCCGAACCTAACGAGGCCGGATGACCTGAGCGCAACGTGCATGTAAACACCGGCTGTCCGAGAGCTAACGCTGAGCCTTTTATGTGCGGGGCGAGGCTCACCTCAGGTGCCCTCACAGGCTCGGCGCATTCAGGAGTTCATGTCGCGCGTCAGATATGGGAGTACATTGCCACTTTCCGCATGTCACGGTCGGCTTGGAACCGCCGGATGGTACCTGATCACAGGCTTTACTCAGGATTTTCAGGAGGGATGTTGAGCCGCTGACAAGCTGGGCGTCAGGAAAGGTCCTTAGAGTAGGGACTACCTCTTCAAGGTGTGAGTGATGAGATGACGTGGCCCCGGTTTTTACCGGGGCCACAGTCACGTCCGGCCCATGTCAAACCGCGCACGCACAGCAGCGACCGC
>CALBOC010000339.1 GCA_937896705.1 uncultured Micrococcaceae bacterium
ATGATGCCGTTGCGCTCTACACCGGGTGGCTGCCAGAGACCGTGGTCATCCTCTTGGCGTGCATAGCATTAGGCGCCCAATGGAGCATCGTGCCGATTTCGGTGCATAGTGAGGCGCTTGCCGAGCGCCTGACCCTGATTGCGCCGAAAGTCTTTGTGACTCAAGACGGCGCGTGGCGCCACGGTACCGTGCTGCCGCTAAAAATCCGTGCCGACGATGCACTGGGCGCTGCCGAAAGTGTCGAGCACACGATCGTTATTCAGCGAACCGGCATGAACGTGCCGTGGTTTACCGGCGATCACTGGTATCACGAACTGATGTCGGGTCGCATGAGCGCCGCACCGCGATATGCTCAGCAGGATCAGCAGGCTCAGGGCAGCATCAGCACGATTCGGCACGCCCACGATTGGCTGTGCACGATGCAAATTGCTACCTCGGATACGCCGCCGGCACTGACCAGGCACGACACCGCTGGCGTGCTCGTTAGAGCCGCCGCGTTCCAACAAGCCATGGCGCCCAAAGGGCCGTTATGGTGTGCTGGCAACATTGCCTGGGTGGTTTCGACCTGGAACGGGCTACTCGGGCCACTGTTAGCCGGTCAGGAATGCGTGTTATACGAGGGCACCCTAGACGTTCCAAGCCGCAGGCGGGGTTGGGAAATCCTGCGCCGATATGCGGTCGATACGCTCGTGACCCCGCCATCGGTCATGCGCACGCTGCGCTCGTGGTCCTCGGATGGTAGACAGCAAAACACGAATCTGTCGCTGACGAAAGTGGTCACGGCAGGCGAAGCTGTCGAGCCAGAACTCAAGACCTGGTTGCATGCCACGTTCTCCCCACTGGGTGCCGAAGTATTGGACGCTTGGGGCCAAGTCATGATCGGCGGAATTTCGCATCTTCAGGGCGGATCTGTGCAATTACCCGACATCGGGGCTCGAGTTGCAGACAGTGATTCTCACAACTTTCTCGACGCTGGAACCGGCGAGTTAGTTCTCACTCAACCTCTCCCGGGAATGGTGACGACCGTTGAGGGACCTGACGCCGAGGTTATGTTGGCAAATTACGAGCGTCGCGGACCATTTACGTATGCCACCTCGGATCTTGTCACCGTCCACGACGGGATCTTCTCGCATCACGGCCGATCTGACTCGCTGGTTTCGATGGCAGGTCAGCTCATCTCACTGGATGCCGTGCGACGGGTCCTCTTAGACCACCCCTTTGTCCGCAAAGCAGAGGCCACAACGCTGTATGCTGCAAATCAGAAACACATTATTGCCGCTGTCGAACTGCAAACCACTGATGCGCAGACTTCAGAGGCGACCAATGAGCTCGACCCACGCCCTGCCGCGCGTGCGCCGTCCTTCACCGCCCAAACCACCAAGATCGCCAACGAGCTTATCGATTCGGTGCAAACCGTGCTGGGTGGCTTGGCGAAACCAAGGACGATCATTTTCTTAGATACGCTGCCCGACAACGCGCGCAACATCATTGCAAATGCCGTAGACACGCTACCCCCAGAGGCCGAGGCTCTGCATTTGTCGTGGCAAGAGATCGCGCATCAACGCCCCCGCTAACCGCCGGACGCTCAACACTCGTTCACATAACCCGTCACTGACGCGCGAGTTTGTCTAAGAGTGAACTTATGTGGCATGATGAACAGCTGCTGCATACTTCAAAAATCAACTGATGCGGAATAATTTTGGGGATGGCAAATACATGCGACGGAAAACGCACCCTCTTGAAGGTCAGGAGCATCTGAATCCAAACGATGAGCTGTCCATTGGGCTAGACATCATGCGACGCCGTGAAGCCTCAAATCTTCCGCGAACCGATGTGGCCCAAAAGATTGGGATTTCTGAACGAACCCTGTTC
>CALBOC010000340.1 GCA_937896705.1 uncultured Micrococcaceae bacterium
GGATCATCTCGATGTTTTTTACCAACTGCGATAGACCTTCAAGAGCGTAGTACTCGGTCTGGATAGGGATGAGTACCTCACCGGCCGCGACGAAGGCGTTGACCGTTAGTAAGCCGAGGCTGGGCGGACAGTCAATGAAGATGTAGTCGAGGCGAGCCATACCTTGCTGCTCACGGTAGTTCGCATAATTTTGGATGGCGCGTGTGAGACGTTGTTCGCGAGCGACCAGCGATACCAACTCGATCTCTGCTCCCGCAAGATCGATGGTTGAAGGAGCAACGATCAAACCATCAGTTTCAGGGTTGTCAGAGACGACGTCTTTGAGGTCTTCATCTTCGATGAGAACGTTATAGATCGAAGGCGTTCCGGGAGGATGGGGGATGTTCAACGCAGTCGAGGCGTTGCCTTGCGGATCCATATCGATAACGAGCACGTTCATACCAGCTCGTGCCATAGCAGTCGAAAGGTTCACGGTCGTCGTAGTCTTCCCGACGCCACCCTTCTGATTCGAGATGGTGATAATTCGGGTGTGCTCAGGCGTTGGCATGCGCTTAGCCTTGAGTTTCTCACGACGACGCTTTTCGGACTCTAATTGCCGCGCCAGAGGCGTCGCAGCGATGCTATTTGCGCCCTGCGATGTTCCCTGAGAAACGCTATCTCGATCGGCCAAGCCTGCCTCCATTACTTTAAATTTGAAATACTTGTTATCCCGGTTAGGGACCGTATGTAAGTCTTGCAATCGTCGTGGGTACTTCCAAGAGCTCATCACCGACGGTGAGCACTTCGGACTTCTTCGTCTTGAACTTTCGCAAGACCTTGTCTGCTTTTTCTAACTCCGCCGGAGCGCTGCGGCCCTTGATGGCAAGCAGCTCACCCTTGCCGTGCAGGAGCGGAACAGTCATGGGGATAAGTGATTTCATGGCAGAGACGGCTCGTGCGGTGACGATATCCACGTCGACGGAATCAACGACCTGTTCTGAGCGCGCCCGGACAACATCGACGTTTTCGAGCTCGAGATCTTCGATGACCATATTGAGCCAGTCGACGCGTCGCTCGAGCGGTTCGATGAGCACGAACTGCACGTCCGGCCGAACAATCGCAAGCGCAATACCGGGCAGCCCAGCACCTGACCCCACATCGGCAACCAGCGCACCTTGGGGGAGGAGTTCGTGAACTACCGCGCAGTTCAGCACATGGCGTTCCCACATTCTGGGAACTTCGCGCGGTCCGAGCAGACCCCACTCAATACCTGTCGTCACCAGATGCTCCACGAAGCGCTCAGCGACCTCTAGATGCTCGCCGTAGAGGACTTCCGCAGCGTCGACCACCCAGGCATCCTGATGCTCCAAGAGGGCTTCAGAAGGGTCTGTGACAGGCACGGGTTGATTATCAGACACGACTATTCTCCGGCGGTAATCACGACGTGACGGCGCGGACCTTCACCTTCGGATTCGGAGTGCAGGCCGGCTTCAGCGACGACGTCGTGAACAATTTTACGTTCGTAGGGGCTCATGGGTTTGAGGTGTTGCGCAGTACCTTCGGCTTCCACTGTAGCAATGGCTTCACGGGCCAGCTCCCGGAGCGCGTCAGCTCGTTTCACCCGGTGGTCTGCGATGTCTAGAATCAACCGTGAACGCTGACCGGTGGCAGACAGCACGGCAAGGCGGGTGAGCTCTTGGAGTGCCTCGAGGGTCTTGCCGTCTTCACCGACGAGTCCTTGAATGTCTTCGTCATCCTCTGGGGCCAGGACCGAGAGGTAGGTTCGGTTGTTGCGGACTTCAATATCGATGTCGCCATCGAGGTCGGCTATATCGAGAAGTTCTTCAATGTAGTCGGCCGCGTGGTCGCCTTCAGCTTCGATATCGGCGGAGGAAAGTTCTTCCTCCGGGGCTTCTTCGGTGGCATTAGATGGTTCTGCGTTCATCGTTTCTTCCTAGGTTTTCTCACAGGTTGTGGACGTTGGCCCGTTGGCTTGGCTTCCCGAGCTTTGGCTTTTTCTTGCGCAACCTCGGCTTGCTTACCTACAGGGGGCAGGCCCTTGACTGCGCGACGCTCGTTGAGCTCGCGTTCAGCAATGGACCCTGGGGTCGGGTTTCGACGGATAATGAAGAGCTGCTGTCCCGTGGCCCAGAAGTTGGTGGCGGTCCAGTAGATGAGCACACCGATCGGGAAGTTGAAACCACCGATGAGGAAGACCAGTGGCAGGGCGTACAGCATGATCTTTTGAGTCTGGGCGAACTGTCCACTCTGAGCAGCCTCGGACATGTTCTTGCCCATCAGCGTCTTCTGCATGTAGAACATCGACAGCGTCATCAGGATGATGAGGACACCGGCAACGATCACAACGTTGAGGTCAAAGCCGTCACCAAGGTGGTCGATGAGGATGTCGGACATCCGGGCACCGGCGAACTCGGAGTTGGAGAATGACGCGACCTCATCTGCCGACAACGCACCTATGGACTCGTTGTTTTGGGCAGCGTCTGAAGCGGATATTAGGACTCGATAGAGCGCAAAGAAGAAGGGCATTTGGACCAGCATGGGCAGACACGCGGCGAACGGACTCGTCCCGCGGTCTTTAAACAACTGTTGCTGTTCCATCGCCATGGCCTGGCGAGAAAGCTGGTCCTTCTTGTTCTTATACTTCTCTTGAAGTTTTTTAATCTCAGGCTGCAGTTCCTGCATCGCTCGCTGAGATTTGATCTGTTTGACGAAGACGGGGATCAAAAGGGTACGAATCAGCACCACGAGCAGAACAAGGGCTAGCGTCCAGGTCCACCCCGAATCGGAATCCATACCGAGGGCACCCAGCACAGTGTGGAACATACTGAGCACCCATGAGACCGCCCATGTAAAGGGGAGAAGAATCGTGTCAAAAAATCCCATAATTTTATTTATCCTCTTTGGTGGCCTCATCGTCCGGTGGAATCACCGGGTGGTTCAATTCAATAATGAATGGTCGCTTGCCATCCGGCCAAATCCTATTCCCTGGGGGAACGGGATCTATGCCACCATCCTGCCAGGGATGACAACTCAAGACCCGTCGTCCTGCCATAAGGCTACCCTTAATGGCACCGTGCGTATAAACCGCTTCTAGGCCGTAGGCGGAACAGGTTGGGAAAAACTTACACACATCTCCGTAGGTGGGGGAGATGACCTTCCGATACGCCCGAAGCAGCCATCCGACGATGGTCGACGGCAGAGCACGCAAGAACCCCCACTCAGTGGCGCTGTCCTTCACAATAAATGGCGAAGGTTGCGTCCCAGAGACGGGTTCTTTATGCTCCTCGTTGTTCATCACGACGCTTAAACTTTCTGAGCGCGCCATAGACCGCGTGGGTCGTTGATGCCTGAAGCTCCTCGAAATCGACGGAAGCCGAAGCCGGTAGCGCCCTTATAACTACATCAACAGCACCCTGCTGGGTGCCGAGCTCGCGCTTGAAAAGGTCGGCGACAATGGCACGCAGTCGGCGCTTAATTTTATTTCTTGCGACGGCATTGCCCACGGCTTTCGAAACTATAAAACCTGCGCGTGGGTCCTGGCCGGCTACCGGTCGAATATTTGCAGATACGACAACGTTCCGATTGCCGAAACGGGAACCGGAACGTTGTGTATCAAAAAATTGTGCTGCAGTGCGTATTCGTTGGTGTTGCGGTAGCAATCGATCAAGCTCCTGCGGCCACCGACACCGACACTTTGTTAGGCGCTCAGGCGAGCGCGGCGCTTGGAGCGACGTGCTGAAAGCACGGCGCGACCGGCGCGGGTGCGCATACGGGAACGGAAACCATGCTTACGGGCACGGCGGCGGTTATTCGGCTGAAAAGTCCGCTTAGACACTGTTAATCTCCACACTCAATCAAACGCAGAAGCATGCTGGGGAAGTACGTTTCAAACCTGCGTTTGCCCAAAAACTTCGGCGATATCTGTTCATTATCTGGTTACTCTTCCCGGGTGGAGCCACAAAAGGGCACGCTTCATCCCGGATAAGACTCACCAAGTCTAAGAACCCTAATCGATTTGGTCAAATTCAGGTCTGCAAATCAGTTATCCTAAAACCTCTACTGTGTATAAGCTGTGCATAACTGCAACTAACCTGTGGAAATTAAGGCTAGTGTTGTGGAGACGTCAGAAGTAGATCGTTGCAATCCCGGCCAAACGCTCCAAGTGTGAGGCCAGTTGCGCAACGTGTGGATATTGCCGTGATGACGAGAGGAACTCAGAGTCAGTGCGGGAAGCATAAAGTGGGGTTTTAGCGGATGAGTGTAAGTGAGTCGATCATCAACTCTTGGCAAAGAGTTGTTGAGAACGTACGCACCTCAGGTGATATCGGACCTAGTCAGATGGGCTTTCTGGATCTTGCTCGCCCGCAGGGTCTCATCGCGAATACCTTGCTGTTAGCGGTTCCCAATGAGATGACTCGGGACATCTTGGAGAACCAACTCCACGAGCACTTAGCTGATGCGCTCACCTCTGTCTTTGGTACCGACATCAATTGTGCATACTCCATCGATAACAATATGCACGCTT
>CALBOC010000341.1 GCA_937896705.1 uncultured Micrococcaceae bacterium
GCCAACCGGCATCGTTATCAAATGCTTTGCCGCGGTATGACCACCAGGTGTAGGGACCCGGGACGTTGCCGGCCACGCACCGGCCGACATCGACCCAGTTGAGCTCCGCCGGGGAGAAGAACTTGTCGAAGTAGGCGCGTTCTTCGGGCAAGAAGCCCGCGTTTTTGACGTTGCCCTTCCAGTTTTTGATGTCCAACTCGGTGTGCCCCACGTTGAGGTCACCGGTGATGACTGACTGGTTGTTCCGGGCTTTCATGGCTGGAAGGTAATCCACCATGGCATCGAGGAATTCGTATTTGTCGTCTTGGCGCGGCGTATCGACCTCTCCGGAGTGCACATACACACTGGCTACGGAGAGCTGTGAGCCGTCCGGAGTGTTGAAGTCGGCTTCGACCCACCGGCCGGAGTCGTTGATCCCATCGGCTAGCCCGGTGCGCGTTTCCAGTGGCTTCAAGCGAGAAGCAATCGCGACCCCGGCCCGGCCTTTCGCTTCGGCTTCGTCAGCGTGAATGTAGACCGATTCCCATTCGTCCCCGACGATTTCGGTCAACAGCTTGGTCAGAATGTCTTCTGGAGCGCGGACTTCCTGCAGCGTGATGATGTCGATATTGCGACCGGCAAACCAGGACGCCATGTCGCGTTTATGCGCGGCGCGGATGCCGTTCACATTCACGGTTGCTACACGAAGAGTATTGTCAGCCTTGGGATCAGCAGCGTTGGAGTGCATAGTTCTTTCTAGTTAATGATGTCGCCGGTGATGGTGTTATTGCCATTTTTGGGATCCGGTTTCGATTTTTTCTGATGCCGGTCAGGGTTGATCATGTCACGGGCGTTATGTGCGGTCATTTCGATCGTATCTAAGGCCCGGTCGATCATTTCAAAGTCGGCCTGGTCCACACCCTTGGCGAGTTCCTCGGTAATGACGCGTTTTTGGACTTCGACAATTTTCAGCGAATGATCCACTTTGGTGTCACGCATCGGATCGGTGGCATCCACCACGGTCCCGCTGGCAGAAGATGCAGCGAGGTTTGATCGAAAGTCTTGTGCGGTCTTGTGCACGGCACGGGCACCGCGGCTGACCATGATGAGGGAAACGGTCGACAGAATGAGCCAACCACCAGCGATGACAACGACCATCCAGCCGATGATGTCATTCTGGTTGGCCGCGAAGATGACGGCCACAATGAAAGCGATGATGACAACCAGCAGGACGACATTGGTCAGTCGGAGGCCGCGGCGGTGTGATGAGGTTTCGATGGACTGCATAACTTCTAGTATCTCGTATTTCTGGAAGCGGTTCCCAATTGGTCACCGACATTATCCCGTGCGCTAACACACTCATCCCCTGACCAGTGGGTGAACCGATCAGGGGATGGGCAGCATTGCGTCGGTTTTGACCGTTAGGAGGCCTGAGCAGCCTGTTGCTCTGCGATTTCTACCACATTGGCAACGAGTTCCACTCGAGTCATCGGCCCCACACCACCGGGGTTTGGTGACATGGCCGAAGCCACATCGGCGACATCCGGGGCGACGTCTCCTACGATGCGGGTCTTGCCGTCTTCTTTGGTTTCACGGCTGACCCCAACATCGAGGATGACCACACCGTCTTTGACCATATCTTTGGTGACCATACCTGGGTTACCGGCGGCAGCGATGATGATATCGGCCTGCCCGATGAGTTCTTCCATATTGGTGGTGCCGGTGTGGGCTGCAATGACCGTCGAGTTGACGTCACGACGGGTGAACAGCAGCGTTGCGGGCCGCCCGATCGTGATCCCACGGCCGATGACCAGAACGGTCTTGCCTTTGGTTTCGATATCGTAGGTCCGCAACAGTGTCAGGCAGCCCTTTGGTGTGCACGGCAGCGGCCAGGTGACTTCCCCACCGGCCGAGGCGACGAGTCGACCGAGGTTAAGCGGGTGCAAACCGTCTGCATCTTTCGCCGGGTCGATGGCTTCTAACACCTTGTCGGTGTCGATATGTTTCGGCAGCGGCAACTGGACGATGTATCCGGTGCACTCTGGATTGTTATTGAGTTCCTCGATGACTTCTAAAACTTCATCTTGGCTCGCGGTTTCCGGCAACTCGCGGTGTAGCGAGGTGATGCCAACCTCTTCCATATCGCGGATCTTAGCGCCGACATAGGACTGGGATCCTGCATCAGTTCCGACCAACACGGTACCCAGACCCGGTGTAATGCCCTGCTCTTTGAGTTTGGCAACTCGTTCGGCGAGGTCTTCTTTCATCTGGGCCGCGGTAGCACGGCCATCTAATTTCAGTGCAGTCATGTGGTGGCGACGTCCTTGTCTGATAACTCGAATTACTCGTTAACCCACGTCCGGGCCCACCAACTTAGTGTAGTAGTGGGCCCGGACGGTGTCA
>CALBOC010000342.1 GCA_937896705.1 uncultured Micrococcaceae bacterium
AGGTTCAGCCCGGTCAACGGCATTTCGAGATCCACGAGGATGTGCGTAGTGATATCTTCTCGCCCCGGGCCGGGAACGACCCAAATGCGTCCGCCAAGATCCGCCACATAGGCGAGTTTCATCTCGTGATCGATCGCCAAGCCAATGGGTGATTCAAAACCTTCGGCCAGCACCTCAGGTGGTTCACCGACGCCGCCGGGCGATGGAACGGTCGCGCGGTTTAATGACTCTCCGCCGGACTGCCTGCCGCGGTCTGTCCAAAAGAGGCGACCGTCATCAAACTCCAGATCAATGGGAGCAGGTAGTCCTTCCCACACGAGTTCAATATCGGTCCGGTTGTGGGCGGTCTGGCCCACCGGGATTTGCATGCCGGCCCGCAGGATTTTGCCGTCGCCACCTTCGGGTGAACCTTTTTGCGACCAATAGACCTGCTGGTTGGCCTCGTCTAGTGCTACACCAACGATCCAGTCGCGCTCTTGGCCAGAACCATCGTATTGCACCAGATCGCGCAGCCCAGTGCCATCGGTTTTGGCAGTGGTCAGCGCAAAACCTTCGCGGTTGCCCCAATACAAGTTCCCGGCCCGGTCCAAAGCCAGCTGCTTGCCGGTTGTGGTACCGCCGGCCGGGATAATGTCGCGACGATTGGTACCGTCGACGTCGATGGCATGAACGCCGCCGTCCACGTTCTCATACACGGCCTCGCCGAACTCGTTGGTGCCGGTGAGTTCACCCATGGTCGTCCAAAAAACGGTGGTGCCATCGCAGACGATGCCATCGGGATGCAGACCCGTATCGGTAATGATGGTCCGATGCGTGCCAGCGGCCACATCAATCATTTCAATGCGGTGCTCATCCCGGGCTAAAGCAAGTAGCTGTACCATCTCACTCCTGAGGTCCTAAGAGACTAATACGCCCAGGTTATCGATACCTGCTGTGAGAAGTAACTGAGCACTGTTTCTCAATTCTGTAACTGTGTCTGGCGTAAAAACGTCGGATCATCCCCGACGAGCGCGGTTTGCAACAATACAGTCAGGTTTTCGGTAGTCACTGGTCGGGGGTTATTCGCCGGGACGGCGGGGAGAATGATCTCGACGGCTTCCGCAATGTCGTCGGC
>CALBOC010000343.1 GCA_937896705.1 uncultured Micrococcaceae bacterium
CACAGATTTGGGAATCCATCCGTGACGAAGTGCAAGAGTCCATGGGGGCGATCTCATGACCGAAACGACCAACAACACCACCAACAACGTCGCTGGTTCTGCCCCGGACGGTATGGATTCGGGGGAGCAGCCCGGCAGCCTGATGACGCTGCCTGCCGCGACCCAACACGCCATTGATACGCAGCAGCGGAAAAACCGCTTCCTGCGGCGCCGCGATGTGCTCTTATCGATTCTGACGCCCATTGCGTTTCTGGTGTTGTGGGAAGTCGCCGCGGCAACCGGGCTCATCGACTCGCGCGTGTTTTCCGCACCGACGCTGATCTTCCAGACCGCCGTGGAGATGATTCGCGACGGGTCCCTGTTCGTCCACTCCTGGGCCACCATCTATCGCCTGGTGCTGGGCTTCATCATTGGTGCCGCCGTCGGTATTGGCATGGGCCTACTAATGGGACTGTGGCGACCATTACGAGCAGCCTTCGGTCCGATGTTTACGGCGCTGTATGCGCTCCCGATGATCGCGATTCTGCCGTTGCTGCTGTTGGTCTTCGGCCTCACCGAGACACCGCGTATCTTGGCGGTTGCGATCTCAGTGTTCTTCGTGCTGCAGATCAATACCACCGCTGCCGTTATCCAGATTGATCACGGTGTGCTCGAAGCGGCGCGCTCCTATAACGCGCGCGGCTGGCGACTGTTTACCTCAGTCCTGTTGCCAGCCTCGCTGCCGACCATCCTGACCGGCATGCGCGTTGCAGCAGGCATGGCCGTCACGGTAGTCACCGCGGTCGAGTTCGTCGCCGCGAACGAAGGTCTGGGCTTTTTGATTTGGAACTCATGGCAGCTGTTCCAACCCTCCGTGATGTACGTGGGTCTGGTAGCAGTCGCCATCCTCGGTGCGGTTGTAACGTTCAGCCTGGTCTGGCTCGAACGCGTGGTCACACCATGGAAATACGCGCGAAATAAGAAAAGGAAGAAACATTCATGACTAAAATTCGTCGCTCAGTCGCGGGCCTAGCAGTCTTAGCGCTGGGGCTTACCGCATGTGGTGATTCGGGTGAAGCATCCGAAGAAAACTCCACTATCACGCTCGGTGTGGCCAGCCTGCCGATCTTTGCTCCAGTGTTTGTCGCCGATGAGAAGGGCTACTTCGAAGACCGCGGTCTTGATGTAGAACTCGAATTCGTCCAAACCGGTCAGGACGCTATCCCACTGCTGTCCTCGGGCCAGATGGATGCCTTGGCCGCAGGCTTCTCCGCCGGGGTGTTCTCCGGACTCAATGAAGGCCTGGAGTTCCGCATCGTCGGATCCATGGGCGTTGCCGACGGGAGTGACTACGCGCCAGCACACCTGATCGTGCGTGATGACCTGGTCGAAGACGGCACCGTATCCGGTATTGAGGATCTCGAAGGCCTCAACGTTGGCGTTGCAGGTGGCGAAGGCGGCACCGGCGCCTTCTTGACCGCACAGGCCCTTGAAGAAGCCGACCTGAGCATCACCGATGTGAACCTGCAGAACGTGGGCAACCCGGACATGCCAGCAGCGATGGATAACGGCAGCATCGACGCCGGCCTGATGTCCGCACCATTCTCGGAGAACGCACTGAACGACGAGATCGGTCAGTCGGTGTGGTACCCGCCTGAAGGCACCAGCGGCACCGGCCTGATGTACGGTGAACACTTCCTAGACCGCGAAGAAGCAGACCTGCTGTTCGAGGCACTGGCACAGGCCGCCGATGAGCTGCAAGGCGATGCCCGCTACTCCGACGAGTACTTAGAAATCGTCGGTAACGCCATCGGCCAGTCCGGTGAAGACCTCCAGGGCGTGCCGCTGTACACCTGGTACTCCGACCTGCGCCCACTGCCTGACCAGTTGGCTGCCATGGAATCCGTCTGGCTTGAATATGGCGCCCTGACCTATGATGAGCCGCTTGACCCAGAAGAGTACATCGACTCTTCATTTTCTGAAGCCGTCGATAGCGAGTAAAGCGTACTGCTTCGCACCC
>CALBOC010000344.1 GCA_937896705.1 uncultured Micrococcaceae bacterium
CAGCGTAATCGGTGATTTTGAAGTACCACTGTTCAAGGGCCTTTTTGGTGACCTCGGTGCCACACCGTTCACAAGCACCATCGACAACCTGCTCGTTGGCCAGCACAGTCTGGTCTTTTGGACACCAATTGACCTGGGATTTTTTGCGGTAGGTCAGGCCGCGCTCGTAGAACTTCAAAAACAGCCATTGGGTCCAGCTGTAGTACTCGGGATCCGAGGTGTGCAAAATAGTATCCCAGTCCACCGAGATGGCATATCGCTCAAACGAGGACCGTTGGGTCGCGATATTTTCATATGTCCATTCAGCTGGATGCGCGTCCCGGGCGATGGCGGCGTTTTCGGCGGGCAGCCCAAAGGAATCCCAACCGATGGGGTGCAATACATCGTAGCCGCGCAGCATCCAATACCGGGCGACCACGTCACCCATGGCAAACGCTTCGGCATGTCCCATGTGCAGGTCACCGGATGGGTACGGGAACATATCGAGAACATATTTTCGCGGCCGTTGACCGTCGCCGGAGGCTTTGAAAACCTTGTTCTTTTCCCAATAACCGGCCCAACGTTGCTCGATGGCTGTAAACGAGAATTCTTCGCGCTCAGCGCCGGCCTGCTTCGATGTGTTCGTCACGATGTCCTGTCTACGTTTCTTACGAGAGATCAAATCTTGTTTCCGTCTAGTTATTCTAACCGCTCTGGTCACCTGACCACCCAATCGCGTGCTCAATGGCCCGGTGCCAGCCCGCAATGAGACGTTGGCGTCTGCTTGGATCAATATTCGGACTCCAAGTCCCACCGGAACGCCAAAGGTTGCGCAACTCATCGGTCGAGCTCCAGATGCCAACACCCAAACCGGCGGCATACGCTGCACCCCGAGCGGTTGTTTCAACGTCGGCACTGCGGTGGACCTCGACATCTAAAATATCGGCTTGGAATTGCATGAGTTGTTTGTTGACCGTCATCCCGCCGTCCACGCTGAGCTGTTGAAGCTTATGCCCGGTATCCGCTTCAACCGCGCTGATAACATCCAGCGTTTGATAGGCCGTTGCATCCAGGGCCGCACGGGCAATATGGCCAGCGGTGGCATAACTGGTGAGCCCGATGATCGTCCCGGACGCATCAGCGCGCCACCACGGCGCAAATAACCCAGAGAACGCCGGGACGAAATACACACCACCGTGATCATTCACACTGTTGGCCAATGACTCGATGTCAGCTGAGGTATTGATGATGCCAAGTTGATCTCGTAACCACTGCACAACCGAGCCGGCCTGGGCCACCGACCCTTCCAACGCGTACACCGGAGCCGCATCGGGTAACTGGTAGGCCACCGTGGTCAACAAACCGCTAGTAGAAAAGACCGGTTCCGCACCGGTGTTATACAACAAAAAACACCCGGTACCGTAGGTGTTTTTCGCTTCTCCGGCGGAAAAGATGGTCTGGCCAAAACTGGCTGCTTGCTGGTCTCCCAGGACCCCGGTGATCGGAACCCCCGCGATAGCCAATCCCGGCGCGACCGTGCCGTAGTCATACACCGACGGATGGATCGTAGGTAGTGCGACCTCAAGCACCCCGGGGTCCATGCCGAACACCGTACCGAGCTCAAAGTCCCACTGGCCGGTCGTGATGTTCATCAGCGACGTCCGGGACGCATTGGTGATGTCCGTAGCGTGGACCACCCCGTTGGTCAGATTCCAGATAATCCAGGAATCGATCGTGCCAAAGCGAAGATCGCCGCGTGCTGCCAGGCGGGCAGCCTCCGGGTTGTGTTCTAGGATCCAGGCCATTTTCGAGGCCGAGAAATACGCCGAAAGATTTAGCCCGGTGGTGTGTTGTACGGCGGCATTATGTCCGGCCTGCACCAGCTCCGCGATCACCCCGTCGGTGCGAGAATCCTGCCACACAATGGCACGGTGGATCGGTTGCGAGGTGGCAGCATCCCACGCGACAACGGTTTCGCGCTGATTGGTGATGCCAATGGCTGCGATGTCGGAGGGCGTCAGGTGCGCCCGCGCCAACACTAGGGCCGTGAGTTCCCGGATATTGGACCAGATCTCCTGGGCATCGTGTTCAACCCACCCGGGTTGCGGAAAATATTGCCGATGCTCTCGTGCCACAATGGTCACGGCGTCCCCGTCAGCGTCATACAGCGCTACCCGGGTAGAGGTGGTCCCCAAGTCAAGGGCCATCACGATCGTGGGAGAAGATGCTGCAACCATATGCGTAACTTAACCACATTCGTCCCAGCACAGTCACTGACAAACCTCGCAGACGGACCAATCGATAGACTAGTCGCTATGAGTGATGCGATTGCTGCCCGGTTGCGGCCGCGGTTTTTGGTTCGTGATCGGTCGGTGCTGACTGGCCACCGCCAACGGGATCCGCAACGCTTCGGACTCAGCGTCACCGACCCGCACACGGGAGCACCCTTCGAAATCGCCGTGTTCCGATATCCGGGGTCACCGGGTGCACAGCAAATGCTTGCGGTGCACGGCTTCCGTGGTGATCACCACGGTTTAGAACTGCTCATCGATGGGCTATCTTCCTATGACGTGTGGGTGCCTGACCTGCCGGGTTTCGGCGCCTCCGGTGCGATGCCCGATGCTGAACACCACGTCGAACACTACGCAGACGTCATCAATCAGGTCGCCAAACACATGAGGTGTCCAATACTGGTGGGACACTCATTCGGATCGGTGATTGCGGCAGCAGCCGTGGCGACGCAGCAAGTGAACTACCCTCATCTGGTGCTATTGAATCCGATCGCCAAGCCCGCACTCGAGGCGGCTTCGCCCATTGATCGTACCGCCACACTGGTGACTGATGGGTTCTATCGTTTCAGTGCCGCACTACCAGCTAGGCTGGGACGCCACCTGTTGGGCAACAAACTCATCGTGTGGGCCACAGGAGCCTTCATGACAAAAACCGATGACCCCCGCATCCTGGCCTACACCCATGATCAGCATCAGGCGTACTTTTCGGGCTTCGACTCCCCCGCCACGTTATTGGAAGCTTACCGAGCGTCCATCACTCACACGGTGGCCGATTTTGCCGACAACCTGTCGCTCCCCGTGACCATGGTGGGCGGGGCAGATGACGAGCTGTCCTCTCCCGAAGACATCGCGGCGCTCGCAGACCTGATCGTTAGTGACGACGTGGAATTCTCCGTGCTGCAACATACCGGGCACCTCATGCATTATGAACGCTCTGGAGCAGTGGCGGCACTTGTCATGTCACGCCTGGCGGAGATGACGTAGGGCCTTGGCGAGGCAGCATACCGAATATGCACCCCCATGAATGAGGGCAAGCCAGGAGGATGCCCCCCGATAGAAACGGTAATATAACAGGCATTCGTATCCGACCTCCCGAGACTGGACCATCCACCTCATGTCTTCTGCAGATCTAGCTCTCCCCGACGATTACCGGCAGACGCTGGAAACACTCAAGCAGCGCGTGAACCAAGCCCAGATCCAGGCACGACGCACTATCAACACCGAGCTCATCCAGCTGTACTGGTCTATTGGTAAAGAAATCCTCGTACGACAAGAACAGCAGGGTTGGGGCAGCAAGATCATCGCTCGGTTAGCCGACGACTTGCGTGCCGAATTTCCGCAGATGCGCGGTTTCTCGCCTCGGAACTTGCAATATATGACCACCTTCGCTCGACACTGGGACGTTGAGGAAATTGCGCCACAACCTGTGGCGCAATTACCCTGGGGCCATATTCGTACCCTCCTCGACAAGCCCCTCAGTCAAGAAGCACGGCAGTGGTACGCCGCCGCAGCGGTGGAATTCGGTTGGTCACGCA
>CALBOC010000345.1 GCA_937896705.1 uncultured Micrococcaceae bacterium
CCGCTGGATCAACTCCCGTTGCGCATTGACGAACTCGATCCAGACACCGACTACTACGTCATCTGCCGCACCGGAGGACGCTCTGCCCGCGCGACCCCATATATGGAAATGCACGGCTACTCGGCGGTGAACGTGGCCGGTGGATGTGGAGCCTGGCTGGAAGCCGATAAGCCACTGATCTCCGAAACCGGGGCCGACCCCATCGTGCGCTAACCTCAGCTAGGTGACAGGGGGCCTGGGGATCCTGACGTAAGATGGGCAACCATGAAAACGTTTGCGTATCTGGGACCCGAAGGCACCTTCACCGAGGCCGCACTGCAGCGCGTGCCCGAAGCCCGCGGGGCGGATCACGTCCCGCTGGGCTCGGTCATCACCGCGCTGAATCAAGTGCGCAGCGGCGAAGTCGATGCCGCTGTGGTCCCGATCGAAAACTCCGTCGAAGGCGGCGTCACCGCGACCCTGGACGCGATCGCTTCCGGCGATGAACTGCACATCCTCCGCGAAGTGTTGGTGCCCATCAGCTTCATGCTGGTCGGGCGGCCGGACGGGCCCCAGAGCTTGCCCGAGCTGCACAGCGTGGCCACGCACACCCACGCGTGGGCACAAGTTCGGATTTGGGCCGAGGCCAATATTCCCAACGCTGCGTTTGTCCAGGCTGCCTCAACTGCGGCTGGCGCCCACGGGCTGTTGGATGCTTCCACGACCTACGACGCGGCCGTCTGTGCGCCGCATTTAGCGCGCACTCTGGGCCTGCCGATTCTGGCCGAAGGTATCGAGGACACCCCGGATGCCGTGACCCGCTTTGTGGTGGTAGCCAAAGCCGGCAGTCTGCCCGAGCCCACCGGATCAGATAAAACCTCGGTGGTCGTGCCGCTGCCCGAAGATCGACCGGGCGGGCTGGTGCAGATCATGGACCAGTTTTCCACGCGCGGCGTGAACCTAACCCGGATCGAGTCCCGCCCAACCGGCGAATCCTTGGGCACTTACTTTTTCTCGATTGACCTCGAAGGTCACCTGGTCGAAGAACGCGTCAGTGCCGCCCTGGCCGCGCTGTACCGGATGATCCCCGGCGTGCGGTTTCTCGGGTCGTACCCGCGGGCCGAGCATCACGCGTACACGATCCCCGAGTACACGACCGACGAGGCCTATCAGCGTGGTCGGGCTTGGGTGCGCAGCATTCTGGACCGTTAAGTCCTAGCTGTCGTCGCCGGACGGAGTCGAAATGGCTTCCTCAGGAATGGCTTGCGCTGTGGGAGTCTGCGCTGCCGGCACCCGGACCTGTAAGGACCGCGGAATGGTATGCGCGACGATCTCTTTCGTTTTCGGAATGGGGTCGCCATCGATCTGGGCGACCAGCGGTTCGTCAAAGACCAGCTTGCAGTTGCGCAGCGCGAACGTCGTCACCCGCTGACTTTTGCGTTTGGGAATGATCACCGATGAAGCGACCTGGATCCAGTCGACCAGGTTTCGTGGATCCAATAGGGCGACATCTAATAGACCATCGTCGATCACGGCTTCGGGGAGCATATTGATCCCGCCGGTGAGAATCCCACAATTGGCGATCATGGCCGAGCGAACCCGGACTC
>CALBOC010000346.1 GCA_937896705.1 uncultured Micrococcaceae bacterium
AAACGATACGTGCCCTGGATGATGTGACCTTGCAGATTCCTCGCGGCCAGACACTGGGTATCGTCGGTGAATCGGGTTCCGGCAAGAGCACCCTCTTGCGGGTAGCTTTAGCGTTGACACAACCTACGTCAGGCGCCGTCGAATACGAGGGGCAGCGCCTGCAGAGTTTGTCCCCCGGCCAGCTGCGCCGGCTCCGGCGTCACTTTCAACTGGTTCAACAAGACCCTTATGCTTCACTGGATCCTCGATACACGGTGGGTCGTTGCATAGCTGAACCGCTCGACGCATTTCGCATCGGGACCCGTAAGCAACGCCGCGCGCGAGTGCAGGAGCTCCTGGAACTCGTTGAATTACCTGCGGAGTTTGCAGATCGGCTGCCTCGACAGTTATCCGGTGGCCAACGGCAACGTGTCGCGATTGCGCGGGCCCTGGCATCGGAACCGCAAACTATCTACTTTGATGAACCGGTCTCAGCCCTGGATGTAACCGTGCAGAGCCTGCTGCTGGATCGCTTGATTGAAATTCAACGACGATTACACATCACCTATGTATTCGTTTCACACGACTTCGGTGTGATTGCTCGAATCGCGCATCGAATCGTGGTGATGCGGGCCGGAAAGATTGTTGAAGAGGGCACCACCCCCCAGGTACTGGGCGCTCCCAGCAGCACCTACACCCAAGAACTTATTGCATCTGTGCCGCGCGGTTTGAGAAACTCCTGACCGACAAACCAATCGCAATGTTTGTTACTCCGTCAGCCCGCTACAGCTGAGCGTCGTAGCGGGTTTTCATCTCTTCGGAGAACGGGACAAACACGACTTTTTCGATCGAAACCCGATCGGCCATGTCGCGCACAGTTTCCACGGCTACTTTCACGGCATCGTCGTGGGGCCAACCGTAGACCCCGGCTGAAATCGTTGGAAAAGCGATGGATTTGGCGCCGAGTTCATCGGCGACTTCCATGCTGCGTCGATATGCACTGACCAGTTGATCGCGTCGGTCGATGGTTTTGGCATACACCGGTCCGACCGTGTGGATGACCCAGCGGGCCGGGAGCTTTCCGGCCGTAGTCGCGACCGCATCGCCGGTCTCCAGCCCGTTGGGCAGGGTGGTTGCTCGCAATTGCTTAGTCGCGGCTAAAATGTCTGGCCCGCCGGCCGAATGAATCGCACCGTCGACTCCTCCTCCGCCGAGCAACGACCGGTTGGCGGCGTTGACGATTGCGTCAACCTCGACTTTGGTGATGTCACCTTGTTGTACCACGATCTCCACGGGGCTACTCCTTCGCGTTGGATTCCACTGAGGTTTCTGGGACTTTCACCGAGACCACCGGCACCGGCAGCTCCCGGAGTAATTCATCGGCGACGGAGCCCATCACGAACTTTGAAAACCCGGACCGTCTGGCCGCACCGATGACCACCAGGTAAGGGCTCAGCTCGGCCACCACATCTTTAAACTCATCGGCCGTGGACCGGCCCCGGGAGTATTGCCGGAGCTCGGTCGGAACCGAGAACTTTTCCAAGTACTGTTCCAACTGTTCGGCCTCGGCGCGGGTGAGTTGCGATTCCGAACGGTTTTCGGCACCGGGACCCGCGTTGATGACCACCACGCGTTTGGCTAGTTGCCCCGCCAGGTCGAGTCCGAAGTCCAAGGCTGCGCGCGCTGCTGGTGTCTCGGTGTATCCGACAATAATCGTCATGTATCAATCCTTTTCGGTCCGGAGCAGATAGTCCAGGGTCGCTGCCAGCGTCTTCTTGGCGGGTCCGCGCACCATATCCGGCAATTCCGGGTACAGCCGGAGAGACAAATCGTGGACCACCACGGATTCCCAATCCACCGGCGTGATGATCGGTGGCCTATCTTGGATCAGTTCGCGCAGTTGGTCGACTCGTACTAACCGGTGGCCACGGTAGTCTTCAGCGGTCCGAGCCACAGAGGCCAGCGTTGGCCCGTGAGCCGGCAGGACCGCAACCTGACGGCCAGCCCCTTCCAACGCCGCCAAGGTCGCTAACGAGTCCAGGTAATCATCTAGGGTGCCATCGGGGTAGTCCAGCATGGTGGTGCCTTCACCCAGGATCGTGTCCCCGGTGAGCACGGTCCCACCCGGATGCGGAGCGGCGTTGTCGTCGGGCAGGAAAAAGGAGACCGAGTCGGTGGTGTGTCCCGGAGTGGGTACGACCCGGATGCTGGTGCCGGCGGCGTGGATGACTTCATGAGCCACTAGGGGAGCGGCCCGGTCCGACCATTGGTCTTGAACCGCCCGAACCGGTGCGCCAAAGCGTTGCGTGAAAACTTGCACCCCACCGGTGTGGTCGTGGTGATGGTGGGTGATGAGGATGAGTTCTACCGTGCGGCCCGCCAGGACCTCGGCCACCGCTTCGGCATGCGCTTCAGCCCCTTCGGCGAGCCCCGGGTCCACCACCACCGCCGTGTCAGAACCGGGAGCGGCGATGACATAGGTGTTAGTACCGCTTAGGGTCATCCCGGAAGGATTATCTTGGGTAATTCGGGTTGTGAACTGGCTACTAGCCATGATGGTTGAAGAACTCATATGGTGAAGTCTATGGAACCTTCGACAAATTCTGGATACTCCACACCCGGCAAACCCTTTACCCGCGACACAAACTACATCAACGACCGTATTGTGGCCGACCCCGAAGCGCACCGGGCTGCCGACCACTACGAGTACAACACCGTGGGAACACTCACCACCGGATTAACTCAAGATGCGGAAGCCTGGCCGGTCGAATCCGGCCGCTACCGGTTGGTCGCAGCACGCGCCTGCCCGTGGGCCAATCGCACGATTATTGTGCGTCGCCTCCTGGGCCTGGAAGACGCGATTTCGCTGGGCACCCCGGGACCGACCCACGATGAGAATTCCTGGACCTTCGACCTGGATCCCGACGGGGTGGACCCCGTGCTGGGCTCAGCCCGCTTGCAAGAGAACTACTTCAAGCGTTTCCCGAACTATCCGCGCGGGATCACCGTGCCGGCCATGGTTGATATCCCAACCGGCCAAGTCGTGACTAACGACTACCCACAGATCACTCTGGACTTTTCTACCGAATGGACCGCATTCCACCGCGACGGTGCACCCAATTTGTTGCCAGAAGAGCACCTGGATGAAATGTTCGACGTCATCAAGCGGATTTTTACCGAAGTCAATAATGGCGTCTACCGCGCAGGTTTTGCTGGCTCCCAGCAAGCCTACGAAGAAGCCTACGATCGGCTCTTTGCGGCCCTGGACTGGCTGGAAGAACGCCTGACCACACGCCGTTTCCTTATGGGGGAGCACATCACCGAAGCCGATGTGCGGTTGTTTACAACGCTGGTCCGGTTTGACCCCGTCTACCACGGGCATTTCAAATCCAATCGGAACAAACTCATCGAATTCCCCGCGCTGTGGGCTTATGCCCGCGATCTGTTCCAGACTCCAGGATTCGGTGACACCGTGGACTTCCAACAGATCAAAGACCACTACTACATTGTTCACCACGACGTGAATCCGACCGGCATTGTGCCCAAGGGACCGGTGCTGACCCAATGGCTGACACCGCACGGCCGCGAAGAACTCGGTGGCTCACCCTTTGGTGATGGCACCGCTCCGGAACCCGTCCGAGAAGCCGAACGCGTCGACCCCGCCACAAACCCCCTCTACGCCTAAGCGACTAAGCCTCGGTGCGCGGACGAATCCAGACCTCGGTGATCTGGGTGTCGGCGGGTGCTTCGATCACGTGCCGGATCGTCCGGGCCACCGTGGAAGGTTTGATCAGGGTTTCCGGCAGGCTCAGCGGGTAGTCATCGTCCCAGGCGATCATCTGGGTATCAACGTAGCCCGGTGCCACGGTGGCTACCCGTAACCGGTCTGGTTCGGTGCGAAGCCTGATCCCATCGGCCAGCGCCTGTAAAGCGTGCTTGGACGCGGCATATACGACATTATTTGATGACGTCGTACGGGATGCGCCCGAACCCAAAAACACGACCGTGCCGGTGGACTCGCGCAACTGCGGCAGCAGCGTTCTGGTCAACTCGGCGGGCACCGTGACATTAACATGCATGACCTCTGACCAGACAGTGGCCGTGGCATCATCAAACGCAAACCGCGGGGCAATGGCTGCGACGTTCAGCAGCGCATCAACTCTGGGCAGCAGCCCAAAAGTGGTTTCATAGGCGTCGGTGTCGGATAAATCGCACTGCACCGGATAAATTTCTTCGCCAAGCTTGGCCAATGAGATCAGCCGTGCTTCATCGCGACCCTGGGCGACGACCGCGTAATCATCGGCGAGTTCTTCCACGATGGCCCGACCGATACCCCCGGTAGCTCCGGTGACCACCACGATCTGGCGATTGGTCATGGCCAAGGGGGTGAGATGATCCGTGATGTTGAGCTGGACTTGCGCGGTGTTCATCGTGCTCCTTAACAGGTTTGTTCAGCAAATGTGGCGCGGAGCCTGTCGTCCGGCAGCTGATGCGCGACCAACAGGGCCAACAAAATGCGTGCCTGATACGTGTTGAGATACTGTGCACTCAACGCCCCGGCTTCTAATAGCGTCACGGCACCGCCGTTACCGTAGATCGCTGCCACCGGCCCGGCCGGCACCCGGGTGGCCAGCACGACCGGGACACCAGCGGCCACGGCAGTTTCCACGGCGGCGGTAAAGTCGACAGGAGCGTTGCCGGCGCCGACACCTTGCAGCACAATACCATCGGCGCCCTGCTCTAAGGCGGCATGAAAGAGGTTCGCATCGCTGCCCGGTGCGGCATCAATGATGGGAATATTTAGCTTCGCGAAGCCTTCTGGCGGGTCCGTCAGTGTTGGATACGCAGCGGGTGTGGCCAGCCGAACTACGTCGTGGTGATAGCTTTCCGCAATCAGCGTGCCACCCGAAAACGCACTGGTGGCCAGGGTATGGCGCTTCCGAGTGTGCCGGGCCGCGTGAAATTTTGAATCAAATCCCACCATCACACCGGCGCCCTGCAGCCGCTGGGATCCGGCAGCTCGGATGGCCTGGCGCAGGTTTTCTGGCCCGTCGGTGTCGGGGAGATCGGCGGCACGCTGAGCTCCGGTGAGGATGACCGGTTTCTCCGATGCATGTAAGAGCGACAGGAAAAAGCCGGTTTCCTCCATCGTGTCGGTGCCGTGAGTCACCACGACGCCGTCGACTTCGGGCCGCCGGCACGCAGCAGCCACCGCAGCCCGTACCTCAAGCAAGTCAGCGAAGCTGAGGTGAAACGAATTGATGTGCAACACATCTTCGGTGGTCACCTCGGTGGAGAGCTCGGTAGCCTCCAACACCTGATCGGTGGAATCAGCGACGGTGGCGCCACCGCTGCTGCTGCGAGACGCAATCGTGCCGCCGGTACCAATAACATGCACAACACTCATGCAGTCATTCTAAAGGTGACCGCTTAGAAAAGCTCCCCGTCAACATAGACCCAGCGACCATTTTCCCGAGCAAATCTGGATCGCTCGTGCAAAAAGTCTCGGGCGCCGTCGGCGGTCCGAAAATGGGCGACGAATTCCACTTCGCCGGTGTCATCCGCGGGCCCGCCGCCCGCCGTGTTCCGGATCCTGAGGCGACGCCATTGAACCCCGGTCGGCGCCGATGCATCAACCGGACGGGTCGTGGAATGCCAGGAAGACGCCAGATACGCGTCATCACCCAGCACAAATGCGGTATACCGCGAGCGCATCAATGCCTCCGCGGTTTCCGGCTCGGTCGCGCCTGAAATTATAGGGCCACAGCAGTCCGAATATTTCTGTCCTGTACCGCAAGGGCAGGATTCTAATTCCACGCGTGCTCCTGTCGTCTTCAGCATCGTGTCTGAAACTCTAATCGTAGACGCCAGTATGGCCTGTGCTCACATGTGGGCACAGCTATGCAGCACATGCTCAGCGGAGAGCTATCCCATAGGTGGTCCTGATGCGTTAGCCTAGCTTCGTGACTGGACAACAACTTCGCCCTACGAGATCCTCGTGGATCGCCTTTGCCGTCGCCACCTCGGTGGCGGTCTTGACGATCCTTGACGTGGTCAAAGTCAACGTTGTCCTGACCCCATT
>CALBOC010000347.1 GCA_937896705.1 uncultured Micrococcaceae bacterium
CGTAAGCTATCAGTGACCATCTCATGACAGTCATCCGATGGCTGACGGGATCTCCTCCTACGGAAGAAAGTTTTTGCGGTGACAACTAGTCAACAACCCGACGTCCCTAAACCAGCGGCTCCAAAACCAGGCGTAGTAACTCCTGCAGCAGTAACTCCGGTTGCTCCTGTAGCGCCGACTCCGGCCTACACCTCTGATATTCAGGAAGCCAAGCAATTCGCTGAGGTTTCTGCCGAAGGTGTCGTCACGCTGCTTGATGGCGATGAAAAGGTCGAGGTCGGTCAAGTGCCGGATGCACCTGAAGAGGATGCTCTGGCGTATTACGTACGCAAGTACGACGAGGTGATGACGCAACTTCAGCTGCTGAGGCAACGTCTCGACACAGATGTAGCGAACCAGGAGCTCGAAAAGACGCTCAATCAAATTGATGAGCTCATCGGGGCGCGCCAGATGGTCGGAAACATGACCAAATTGCGCGATTTTTCCAAGCAGCTGCGGGAGCAGCTTGCCGAACGCCGCGCGAAACAGCAGGCCGCACGCGAACAGGCGATCACGGAGCAACAGGCCGCCCGTGAAAAAATCGTGGAACGTGCCGAAAAACTGGCGGAACAAGACCCGGATAAGACGCAGTGGAAACACTCCACGGCTCAGATGCGTCACTTATTTGATGAGTGGCGTGATGTTCAGAAGTCTGGGCCTCGGTTGTCTCGCGCTATCGAAGACGCCTTGTGGAAGCGGTTCCGTTCAGCCCGCAATACCTTCGAAAAAAACCGGCGCGCCTTCTTCTCTCAGCTCGACGCCCGCAACGCTGAAGCAAAGAAAGCCAAAGAAGACTTGATCGCCCGTGCTGAGGCCCTGCAAGATTCCACGGACTGGGGTCCCACAACCTTGAAGTACCGGGACCTGATGAATGAGTGGAAGAAATCTCCTCGAGCATCGCGTAAGGACGACGATGCACTGTGGACACGTTTCCGTGCCGCGCAAGATGTGTTTTTTCAGGCTCGTGATGCGGCTAATGCTGAAGTGGACCGTGAATACGAAGCTAACTTGAAGGTCAAAGAACAGATTCTTCAAGAAGCACAACAGCATCTGCCGTTCAAGAACCTGGAGACGGCTCGCAAGGTTATGCAAGATGTTAGAAAGCGTTGGGACGATGCGGGTCGGGTACCGCGCAAAGACATGTCCCGAATGGAAGGCGAAATGTCAAAACTGGAGCGCGCCTTCAACGACCTGGAACAGGAACACTGGCGGAAAACGGATCCGGAGACCAAGGCACGGACCGATTCAGCCCTCGTGCAGCTTGAAGAGAGCATCGCCCAGCTCGAAGCCGATCTGGCCGCCGCACAAGAAGCCGGTGATGAAAAGAAGATTACTGCCGCCCAGGAAGCCCTCGACGCTCGACGTCAATGGCTTGATGTTGTTCGAGCAGCGGGAGAATAAAACCTCACTCCCTACCATGGAGGTTATCCACAGCTTCGGCCAACTCACCGTTGGCCGAAGCTGTTTTTTGTCATCATAGGCGGTATGACGTTTTGTGATTCTCAGTCGCCCTGGCCCATAACCAATCAATACGACCTCTATGTTCCACGCAACCCTTACACCGCTTCAGAGCTGTCAGCGATGGCCTATCACGGAGTGCTGCGACCGCAATTTGGTCCGTACTATGTTGATAGCGGCCTGCCCGATACGGCATCTCAGCGCGCCAAAAGCGTCCGAATGGTCGGAGAACAGCTCATCGACGGGAGTTGGACAGCAACCCTGCTGACGGCTGCGTGGATTCATCTTGGTGGACAAGCCCCGGAGATGTTCGAAGCCGCCACAGCGGTGACGCAGCGTGGAAAGTCACGATCCACCTTGATGCCCACCGCGTTGCGACAGTGTGACTACCTCAGTGATGCCAGCATTGAGGAGGACGATCTTCGCGTCATCGGAGGGGTGGTGGTCACCAGTCCCGAATTAACCATCGAAGAGCTGTTACGACTCGGAGGGCAAGCCCGCCACCGGCAGCGAGCACGTCAGTTGTGTTCGTTAACAGAATGCGACCGTCTGGCACAACGGCTGTCATCAGCCGGGCTTGGTCTAGAGGCGGCCCAAGTGTTAGAAGTACGCACTGCGCCTGAGGTTCAAACAGTCTGAGATCTGACGGGTCACACGGTGGGTTTCTTACGGTCTGATCGCCGATACACATCATAAACACCATCGACCTGACGCACGGCATTCATCAGATGATCGAGATGATCGGTGTCGCCCATTTCGAAGACAAAGCTCGTCTCCGCTACCCTGTCTCGACGTGTTTTGACGTTCGCGCTCAAAATATTGACGTGATGATCGGACAGCACCGCCGTGAGATCAGATAACAGCTGCTTTCGATCGAGCGCTAAGACCAGAATGTCAACGTTGAAGGTCGCGTCTGAACTTGGGGCCCACTGCACCTCGAGCAACCTATCCTGCTCATGGGTGTTCACGATATTCAAACAATCTTTGCGATGCACAGAAATGCCCGACCCTCGAGTCACGAAACCGATAATTTCATCTGACGGGACCGGCGTACAGCAGCGGGCTAGCTTGGCCATAACATCGCCGGCACCGGGTACCACAATGCCGGAATCCGTGTGCCGGGAAGGATGCGGAATCGTCGGGATGGCAACAGTATCCGGTTCGGGTTCCGGTCTTTCGTCTTCCGGTACCAGAATCTGCTCGATGTGTTTAACCACATTCTGCAAGGAGGCTGAGCCCTCACCAACAGCAGCGTACAGCGCCTGAATGTCGTCGTAGTTCAACCGCTCGACAACCTGGCTAAGGGTGTCGGTGCTCAGCATCTGCTGCAAGGGTAAGGTGTGCTTGCGAGCTTCCTTGGTGAGGAGTTCCTTCCCGCGCTCGATAACCTCATCACGACGCTCTTTGGAAAACCAGTGGCGGATCCGGTTCCGCGCCCGCCCGGAGCGCACAAACCCCAACCAGTCCTGCGAGGGTCCCGCACTTTCGTCCTTATCGGTAAATATTTCGACAGAATCCCCATGGTTTAGCACCGTATTTAATGGCACGAGGCGGTCATTGACACGCGCGCCGACGGTACGGTGACCCACCTGGGTGTGAACACTATAGGCAAAATCGACAGGCGTAGAACCAGACGGCAGAGCCTTGATCTCACCTTTCGGCGTGAAGACATAGACCTCAGCGGAGCCAATCTCTGTGCGTAACGAATCGAGAAAATCGTTCGGATCCGAAGCATCTTGTTGCCAGTCCAGCACGGTCTTGAGCCACCCGGGTGTTTGTGCCTCAGCGGCACCCCCGCGCTTATAAATCCAGTGGGCCGCAACACCGTATTCTGCGCGGTGATGCATTTCGTGCGTCCTGATCTGAATTTCGACTCGCTTGCCACCGGGCCCGATCACCGTGGTGTGTAAGGACTGATACATGTTGAATTTCGGCATCGCGATGTAGTCTTTGAACCGTCCCGGAATGGGCGACCACCGCGCATGCAACGCCCCGAGAACCGCATAACAGTCCCGGACTGACTCCACGAGCACACGAATGCCCAGCAAGTCGTAAATCTCATTGAACTCTTTGTCTTGTTCCTGCATTTTTTGGTAGATCGAATAATAGTGTTTCGATCGACCTGTGACCGTGGCGCGGATTTTCACGGAACGAAGCTCTTTTTCAACCTGTTCAGTCAGGTTCGCCACGATCTTTTGGCGTTGTGGCGTGCGCTCCCCCACCAGACGTACGATCTCGGCGTACACTTTTGGCCACAAGGCAGCAAACGAGAGATCTTCCAGTTCCCATTTAATGGTGTTCAAACCCAGTCGGTGGGCCAGCGCCGCGTAGATCTCTAGGGTTTCTTTCGCCTTGCGGGCAGAAGATTCTGGAGCCACATACCGCCAGGTTCTGGCATTGTGCAACCGGTCTGCAAGCTTGATCATCAGCACGCGCACATCTTTGGCCATGGCGATGATCATTTTCCGAACCGTTTCCGCTTCGGCAGCCGAACCAAATTCGACCCGATCTAATTTCGTAACACCATCCACTAACAGTGCTACATCGGGCCCGAAATCTTTGGTGAGCTGTTCAAGCGTGTAGTCGGTATCTTCGACCGTGTCGTGCAGCAGCGCAGCAATGAGCGTCTCACCGGTCAGGCCAAGTTCAGCCAAAATCGTAGCCACAGCAACGGGGTGCGTAATATAGGGGTCGCCAGATTTCCGAAATTGTTCGCGATGATGATAGTTGGCGACGTTGAAAGCTCGGATGATGGGGGTGATGTCGTCTTTGGGGTAACGAACTTTCAGGGTGCGTATTAGTGGTTCAAGCAGCGGCGAGTAACCGCGCCCCGTCAAACGGGCGAAACGACCAAAACCGCGTGCCGGAGTTGTATCGGCGGTGCCCTTTTGCTTTCGGTGATGTGAAGCGGGCTGAGTTGAAGCCACGGTCCCTCCCCTCGAGGTCATCCTCCACTGTAACCGATAAGTCTACTCCGCTACACGAGGTCCCCACGAATTCTTAGCTACATTCGAACACCAGATTTAACGAGGGCTGCCCTGCAGCTTGGTGACAAGGCTACAGGACAGCACGGTCTCGGAACAGAACTACAGATTAGGTGGAAGTATTCGTGGAGGCCTCGGGTTCGAGATCGAGGTCCGCGCTGCCAGAATTGCGTTGCCGCAGGATGCGCTGGTCGCGCTGGCGGATATTGTCATCGTTGCGGCGAAGAAGTGCGTACAGCGGTGCTTGGATAAACAAGGTGGCAACCGTACCGACGATGATGCCAACAAAGATTGAGAGCGAGATGTCACGTAGCGTACCGGCACCGAGTAACCCGGCTCCGATGAACAGGATAGACCCGACCGGCAAGATACCCACGATCGAGGTCGTAATGGAACGGACAAGAGTCTGGTTAACAGCCAGGTTGACCAACTCGCTGAAAGTCCGTGTCCGGTCTTCTTCGAGACGCTGGGTATTTTCCCGAATCTTATCGAAGACTACGACAGTGTCGTAAAGCGAATACGACAGGATGAGCAGGAACCCGATAATCGCCGGTGGAGTGACCTCGAACCCAATGGCACCATATATCCCCACGGTCAGCATAACGACGTAGATGAGACCGATGATCGCGGCGGCTGACATTTTCCAGGTGCGGAAGTAAAAGGCCAAATACAGCGCTACGAGGACAAGAAAAACGATCAGTCCGACCAACATTTGTTCAGAGATCGCAGCACCCCACGTCGGACCGACGAAGTTCGAGGTGACTTGGTCCGCTGAGACGTTATAGCCCTCCTCGAGGTTACTTGCCACTTGAAGGGTTTGCTCATCCGTCAACTCAGCGGTCTGCACGCGAATCGTCCCCGGCGCGATATTGGTCGCGGTTGCTTCCGCTTCGGGGATGACTTCTGTCACCGCTTCTTCGCCGATTAATGGATCGGTGTTCTCCACCGCCGAGACTGTGAATTCGGACCCGCCGCGGAACTCGATGCCCAGGTTGAAGCCACCGCGCAGTGCGGTAACGCCACCGGCTACGGCCAGAAGAATCAGCGCGACGGTAAACCATGTCTTCCATTTATGCACAAACGGATACGAGGTCTTGCCCGTATAGAGCTCGTTACCCCACGTTGCTAAGCGACTCATGAGTCCTCCTGTGCAGGCTCGCGCTCTGCCGATTTCGATGATTGCAACGCCGCTTCGCGTTCGGCAGCGCGGCGCTCCGCAATCGTTTGTCGTCGCTGCGCTTCTTTACCGGAGCGCTTGTTTTTCTTGTGTCGATGCTCTTTGACTTCGCCTTCGGGCCGGAATTCACGGACTCGGCCAGCACCTTGGTAGAGGGGTTTTTGACCCAGCAGGGACGGATCCATCCCAGACATGGGATGACCGCTGGCAAAGAATCTGGTCCTGGCCAAGAGCTGCATCACAGGGTGGGTGAATAAGAACACCACGATGAGGTCGGCAATGGATGTCAGCCCTAGCGTAAATGCGAAGCCGCGAACATTGCCCACAGCAACAAAGAACAACACTACGGAAGCCAAAATATTGACCAGCTTGGACACCGTAATGGTCCGCTTGGCACGATCCCACCCATACGTTACGGCTGATTCGAAGGGGCGCCCGTTGCGCATCTCGTCTTTGATGCGCTCGAAATACACAATAAACGAGTCGGCGGTCAGCCCGATGGAGACGATAATCCCGGCGATACCGGCCAGTGAGAGTCGATAGTTATCTGACCACCCGAGGAGCACAATCGCCAGGTAGGTCAGTAAACCCATGATCCCAATAGAGGTCAGGGTAACCAGACCAAGAGCCCGATACTGGAAAAACTGATAGATGGCCACGAGTGCCAGACCGATCAGTCCCGCCATCAGACCCCAGAACAGTTGGTCTTGGCCAAGGGTTGCTGAAATCTGTTGTTCCGACTCAACTTCGAATGAGATCGGGAGTGCACCGTATTCGAGTTGCTCTGCTAGTTGAGCGGCGCGTTCTTCATCGAAGGTGCCTGAAATCTGAGCGCGGCCATCGGTGATGACGGCCTGCGATGCCGGCGCGGACACGATCTGGCCATCCAACAGGATCGCAAACTGGTTCTGTGGCGGATTCATGCCCGTGAGGCGCTGCGTGACCTCGCGAAAGGCTTCAGCACCTTCCTCTTCAAACGTGATATTGACAACCCACTGACTGGAAGCCACACCGGTTGGCGTTTGGGCCATCCCATGGTCTGCGGAGTCAATTTGATCGCCAGAGATCTCCAGTGGACCCAGAATATATTTGACGCCCATCTCAAAGTCACAGGCAACCACGGCTTCATCCGCGGGCAAATTATCACGCACTTGACCGGCATCTGGTGCTGTGCAGTCGTAGTTTTGGAATTCGTCGTAGAGTTCCGGCGTGATCCAGTTCGGGTCTGAACCGTGTTCCGGAGTAGCCTCCGGTTCTGGCATCTCGGAGACGTCGACTTGCTCTTCTTCAGGAACTGCCGTGAAGGGCCCCTGCGTGATGACCGAGCGGAATTCCATGTTGGCCGAGGCTTGAATTAGATCCCGTGTCTGCTCGTCTGGGCTACCCGGCATTGAGACGACAACGTTATTGTCGCCTTGGGTGTTAATCTCGGCTTCTGAGACCCCTGTCCCGTCAACGCGCTGGCGGATGATCTCGACGGCCTGACTCATCTGCTCTGAGCTCACAGCTTCACCGGTAGATGTCTCTGGGGACAGGACCATTTGGGTCCCGCCCTCAAGATCCAGGGCCAGTAACGGTGTGCCGTCGGTATTGTTGGTCGCGATGCCGATCCCCAAGATGGCGCTTAAGCCAACAATGATTACGGCTAACCATGCCAGGGATCGTCGGGCGCGAGATTGCGGGGTCTTAGACGCCATAGGTTTTAGGGACTTTCAGTATTCTGTTCGTCGAATGAAGCTGCTAAGGGTCTAACGGTCGCGATCATCGCGTGGGTCGTTGTATTCGGAGCCGTACTCGGAGTTCTTGGTATCAGGACCAGCTTGCTCAGGGTAATCGGGAATATCATCCACGGTGATGTCGGATTCTGGGAGTTGTTCTACGTCAGTTTCTTCCACGACTTGACCGATGGCTTGCAGGTGTATGGTCGCGTACTGGCCGGGTGAAAGTTCCATAATGGCTTTATTGTCGTCATGGTCAACCTGTGTGATGGTGCCATACAGACCGAAGGTCGTCATGACTTCCATTCCTGGCTGCAGCGAGGCGCGCTGTTCTTGCTGTGTCTTCATAGCTTTGCGGCTACGACGAATCATCATGAAGAACAGCAAGGCCAGCACGGCCAGCATCAGCAGCATGAACATGCCAGATCCACCTTCTTGGCCGCCTTGGGCTTGTGCGACAACGGTGGGTAACTCGGCGTTATTAATCATCAGTAATCTACCAACTATCTAGGTCGTGTGAGTGCTCAGTCTGCACGCACGGAAAACTACCGCCGGGCGGCAATTAACACATAATGTCTGAGCCTATCCTAATGGCCCATAGGAAATAGCGTGAATTTGGGGCCTGATCTCTGAGCAAGCGCGACGACCTATTAGTCGCGATCTTCAAAATATAAGATCCCGTCGAGATCCTCTTGATGCACTGGACCAGCTGGTTCAGTGTTTAGCCGTGACGGATCATCCGGACTTCTATCGCCAGGTACAAGAGACCATAGTCCCTGAGTGGAGGTATCTTCCGGTGGGGTCAAGCCCAGATGTTCCCAAGCGGCCGGCATCGCGATTCGACCGCGCGGTGTACGTCCCAACAGCCCTTCGCGAACCAGGTAGGGCTCTGCCACTGTTTCGACGGTTTCGACTTCCTCACCAACGGCAATCGCCAAGGTGGAAAGCCCCACCGGTCCCCCGTGGAATTTCGTACATAGCGCGTCGAGTACGGAACGGTCGAGTCGATCCAAGCCTCGAGAGTCCACTTCATACATGTCCAAGGCTGCCGCTGCTGCCCGGGCATCAACGTCAGGTAGCTGATTCACTAAAGCCCAGTCCCGCACGCGACGTAGCAAGCGGTTGGCAATACGAGGTGTTCCTCGAGAACGTGTGGCAATTTCGGTAAACGCTTCGGAAGTGAGCCGCATATCAAGCATCGTGGCAGATCTGCGTAGCACCATCTCGAGCTCTTCGTTGGAATAGAAGTCAAGGTGTCCAGTAAACCCGAATCGGTCTCGTAACGGTCCGGGCAGCAGCCCTGCGCGCGTGGTGGCGCCCACGATGGTGAAGTGGGGTAATTCCAGCGGGATCGAAGTCGCCCCGGCCCCTTTGCCTACGACAATGTCGACCCGGAAGTCTTCCATAGCCATGTAGAGCATTTCCTCGGCTGGCCTGGACATCCGGTGAATTTCGTCCAGAAAGAGGACTTCGCCTTCGGTCAGGGACGATAAAATGGCCGCCAGGTCACCTGAATGTTGGATGGCGGGGCCCGAGGAGATACGCAGTGGAGCGTTCATTTCTTCTGCCACGATCATCGACAGGGTGGTTTTACCCAGCCCTGGTGGTCCGGATAAAAGAATATGATCTGCTGTTGCACCGCGCAGTTTGGCTGCTTCTAAGACCAAAGAAAGCTGGTTTCGGACGCGGTGCTGACCCACGAACTCTGCAAGATGCTTGGGTCGCAATGCTGCTTCCACTTCTCGCTCTTCGCTCATGGAGCTTCCGGCGACGATCCGATCGTCACCGTGTTCTGAGGGGAATCCGCCGGTAGTCATAGATTAGTGTCTCTGCCTTGTCTGGCCTTCGCCGAGG
>CALBOC010000348.1 GCA_937896705.1 uncultured Micrococcaceae bacterium
CGCTCCAGTCCGCTGGAGCGGGGCATATTTATCAGATGATGAATGATCGTCTCCACAAGGGCGCTCTTGTAGCGTGGAGATGTAATGGCACGCACAACCCGTTACACCAAGACCAGACGCCACATCCCGATGCTGACCACGGCCACCATTGCCTTGGTCTCAGCCATTCTTGCCGCAAGCATCGGCCACTGGTATCGCGCCGTCGTGGCCGTGTTGACCATGGTGCCCACCATCGCGCCGTGGATTGTGGAAAAGTGGGCCAAAATTTATATCCCGCTGAATCTTCAGTGGCAATTTGCTGCACTACTCCTGGCCGGACCATATGTCGGCGAATATTTGGGTATGTATCAGCGAGGACCGTGGGATAAGTTGGTCCACTTGTATTCGGGGTTTGCCGTCGGGTTCGGGATCGTTTTCACGCTGGGGCTTATAGTGCGAAAATATCAACTGTGGCTGCCGCTGTGGTTCGAGGTGACCATACTGGTCGTCGCTAAAGGTTTTGTGGCGATGCTCTGGGAGGTTGCCGAGTTCTTTTGGGACCTCATCTTAGGCACCTCAGCCCAGGACCATAATTTCGACACCATGACCGATATGATGCTGGGCACCCTGCCCGCGGCCTTTACCGGATGGGCGTTGGCACGCTACCGCACCACAGGATGCTTTGCCTATATCGGCTCGTTGTTGAATGCATCCCAGCCTGCGGCATTCGGCATTCCAGCTCGCGGATAGCACCGAACTTACCGGTGCCCGTCGTTTCGATACGACTCGAGTAGCTCATGTACTCGATCAGCCGGCCATTCGGCTAAGAACTTCCGGTAGCTGGTCAAGCGATCCTCAAGTTCCCGGTGAAACTCTGCGGGTTCTAAGTACGACTCATACGGATGCGGGATCGGGCTGGTGCGGTGATGTTCGTTGATCCCGTGGGCGCCTGATGCATAGACCCGAGCTTGTTCCTCCCAATCGGCCGCACCACCGGGAATGTCAGGCAACTGCAGGATCAGGCCCAGCACCAGGCCGGTGCGATCACGGCCGGCCGTACAGTGCAAGACGGTCCCGCCGGTTTGCCAGGATTCCAGCACCGTTGACATCGCGGTCGCGACCCGGTCACCAAAGGTCTCCATGGTGTCGTGATACGCGTCCGGATGCATTGGATACGGCGCGTTACGTTGCCAAAACGATTTATGATGCACGTCTTCGACCGGCAAGTGAAGCCGTTCGATCTCTGTCGGGACCGCCGGCACGGGATCATGCGCTCGGGTTTTGATCTCGGGTGGGGTACGAACATCGATCACGGTTGCCACACCGTCGTCGAGCATTTGCCGCCACCCGGTGGCGTCGACCCACTCGGCACGCCCCATTCGCCAGAGACCGTCTCGGACCTGCCAGGCGTTGCGGGCTCCGGACCACTTTGCTGGGTGAAGATACTGCACTTGAGACCTGACCATGTTGTATAGACTATGCCATGTGAGTAATTATCCTGTGCCAGAAAAAGTTTCCGATATCTTCGACCCGATCCAGTGGCGTATCGTCCAAGGCTTCGATTTCGAAGACATCACGTATCACCGCCACGTGGAACGCGACGCCGAGGGCAACTGGGTTCGCGACCTGGGCACCGTGCGTATCGCCTTTGACCGCCCCGAAGTGCGCAATGCATTCCGCCCCGGGACCGTGGATGAACTCTACCGAGCCATCGATCACGCTCGCATGACCTCAGATGTTGGCACCGTATTACTCACCGGCAACGGCCCCTCCCCCAAAGACGGCGGGCACTCCTTCTGTTCCGGCGGAGACCAGCGCATTCGCGGCCGCGACGGCTACCGGTATGCCGAGGGTGAGACCGCTG
>CALBOC010000349.1 GCA_937896705.1 uncultured Micrococcaceae bacterium
TGCCCATGCCGTAATCGAAACCAGTTTTGATGCCTGCCATACCGGACATGAGATCGGCCGTGTCGGCGTCCTCGCGTGCCAACTGATCGGTGATATCGGCGATGCGTTTGCGTAGCGGCTGAGGATCAATGCCGTGTTTCTTATTGTGCGCGATCTGGATCTCGCGACGGCGATTGGTCTCATCGATGGCGTACTGCATCGAGTCGGTAATTTTATCGGCATACATGTGGACTTCACCCGAAACGTTCCGGGCCGCACGCCCGATGGTCTGGATCAGCGAACGGTTGGAGCGCAGGAAGCCTTCCTTATCGGCATCGAGAATCGATACGAGCGAGACTTCGGGCAGGTCCAAACCTTCGCGGAGCAGGTTAATCCCGACTAACACGTCGAAAACACCACGTCGGAGCTCTGTCATGAGTTCGACGCGGCGCAGCGTATCTACGTCGGAGTGCAAGTACTCGACTTTGACGCCGTGGTCGAGCAAATACTCGGTGAGGTCTTCTGCCATGCGTTTTGTCAGAGTGGTCACCAGGACGCGTTCATCACGTTCGACGCGCAGGTTGATTTCATCCATGAGGTCATCAATTTGACCCTTGGTTTCTTTGACGACGATCTGGGGATCAATGAGACCGGTGGGACGGATGATTTGTTCAACGACACCATCGGCTTGGCTGAGCTCATAAGGCCCGGGCGTGGCAGATAGGTAAACCGTCTGGCCGATGCGCTCCAGGAATTCGTCCCATTTCAGCGGTCGGTTATCCAATGCCGACGGCAACCGGAATCCGTGGTCCACGAGTGTGCGCTTGCGAGAGGCATCCCCCTCATACATCCCGCCGATCTGGGGCACCGTCACGTGCGACTCATCGATGACCAGCAGGAAGTCATCGGGGAAATAATCAATCAGCGTGTGCGGGGCGGAACCGGGTGCGCGGCCGTCGATGTGGCGCGAGTAGTTCTCGATACCGTTGCAATACCCCATCTGCTGCATCATCTCGAGATCATAGGTCGTGCGCATGCGCAACCTCTGCGCCTCGAGCAGCTTATCCTGAGACTCGAGCTCTTGGAGACGATCACGCAGCTCGTCTTCGATGTCTTTGATGGCCCGCGACATGCGCGTATCGCCGGCAACATAGTGCGACGCCGGAAAGATGTACATCTCGTCTTCTTCCCGGACGACGTTGCCGGTCAGCGGATGCAACGTCTGAATGGTTTCGATTTCGTCACCGAAGAACTCGATGCGTACCGCGAGCTCTTCATACATTGGAATGATTTCGACCGTATCGCCGCGCACCCGGAAGGTGCCACGGTGGAAGTCGGCGTCGTTGCGAGCGTATTGCATCTGGACGAACTGTCGCAGTAGGTCGTCGCGGTCCAACATATCTCCAACGCGCAGCGTGACCATCTGAGCGATGTACTCTTCTGGCGTCCCGAGACCGAAAATCGACGACACGGTTGCGACGACGATGGTGTCGCGTCGTGTCAGGAGTGCGTTGGTCGCCGAGTGGCGTAAGCGTTCGACTTCTTCGTTGATCGAGGAGTCTTTTTCGATGAACGTATCGGTTTGTGGGACGTAAGCTTCGGGCTGGTAGTAGTCGTAGTACGAGACAAAGTACTCAACCGCGTTGTGAGGCAGCAGCTCGCGGAACTCATTGGCCAACTGCGCGGCCAATGTCTTGTTCTGAACCAGTACCAGCGTGGGGCGTTGTAACCGTTCAACAAGCCATGCGGTCGTGGCCGATTTCCCGGTACCGGTGGCGCCGAGCAGGACCACGTCCTTTTCGCCGCCCTCGATCCGCTCGGTGAGCTCCTTGATGGCTTGGGGCTGGTCACCGGCAGGCTCATAGGGTGCTTCGACCTTGAACGGGGCAACGACGCGGTTAATCTCTCGGGCCATACTCATGTCCCATATGTTACGCCGCTGTGTCGAATTGCGACGACTTGTTCGCCCGCTGGCTAAGGGACCTCGCGGACCGGGAACGGTAGCGGTGCTAGCGCGCTCGTCGTCAGGGACCGGGCCCCTCGATGCTGCGTCGAATGGGCTGACCCGCGGTATCTATCGGAAGAGCAGCAGGACATAGACGCCGAAGGTCATCAGGTGCGGCAGCGCATGCATGACGGTCAGCTTGGGCGCGGAGAAGTTCGTGATGGTCACCAGCATGGTTACGGCTAACAGCACGACGTTGACCCCGCTTTCTGCCAGAACGACGGTTTGTCCGGTTGCCAACCCGATGAGCAGTACCGCAGGTATTGTGAAGGACACCGTGGAAACGAGTGCCCCGTGACACAGGTTGATCACACGTTGGAGTTCGCCGGACAGGCCGGCGCGGATCGCGGTGATAGTTTCCGGCAGGAAGACGATGGCGGCAATGAGCACGCCGGCCAGTTCGATGGGCAGCGCGGTCCGGCCGAGTCCATCATCCAGGAGCGCGGCCATGTACTGGGCCAGGATCACGACCGGAACGACGGTGATGATGAGCAGTCCGATGCGCTGGAGGATTTCACGGCGGTGGCGCGCGAAGAGAAGTCCGATGGGTTCGCGCTCGGCGCGTAGACTCTCGGCAGTAGTGCGGCCACCTCGTGCGGCAGCGATACCAATCGGGTCGGTCTCGTCGAAATGCTCGGGTTGCCGGAACATCTGCCGGTACAAAAAGTACCCGTACACCGTCAAGGTTCCCACGGCGATCACCACCGCGAGACCCGGTGGATAGCTGCCGCCGTGATCAAGTTGACCGGGGATCACGAAGGCTAACGCCAGCAAGATCATCAGCATGGCCGAGTAGCTGGCGGTCCCGACGCGATTGTGTTGGAGCGGCCCGTGGCGTCGGGTGGTAAACAGTACTGCTGCACCCACGACAAGGTTCATGATGATCATCGACACCGCCATGACCGAATCCCGACCGATGGTGGTGTGGTCGCCGGGGCCCAGCATCACCGCAGAGATTAAGATGACCTCGATCAACACGATGGAGATGGTGAGCACCAGCGAGCCGTATGGGTCGCCCATCCGGTCGGCGAGTCGCTCGGCTTGGGTAACGACGCCGAAGGAACACACCATAATGATGGCTACCACACCGGCAAGCACCACGATCAGCGGAACGGCTGGCACGGGCGGGACCAACAGGTGCTGAATCGTGGCCATAATGGCCACGGCCACCCAGCCGATTACAACTCGGGCCAGGGCGCTGCCGGTAAAAACCCGCGAAGACGGAGAGGCTGTTGTGTGTTGCATCGAAGCGGTCAGCTGCGCAACTCACGCCACACGGCGTCGACTTGAGCTTCGGTGTCCTCGAGCGAACCGGAATTATCGATGACCCAGTCGGCCACCGCTTTGCGCTGCTCATCGGTGGCTTGAGCTGCGATGCGCGCCGTGGCGTCCTCGATGTTCATCCCGCGGATGTCGACGAGTCGTTGGAGCCGAGTGTCGTGGTCGGTGTGGATGACAATGACCCCGTCATAGGTGTCGGCCTGTCCGGTTTCGACCAGCAACGGGATGTCTTGAATAATCACGGCGTCGTCAGGATCCGCGGCCACAGCGGCCTCGCGCTGGCGGGTGGCTTCGGTCCGCACGGCTGGATGCACAATCGCGTTGAGTCGCTCGCGGGCACTGTCGTCATTGAAGACCACGTCGGCCAGGGCCTGCCGGTCGAGCCGACCGGTATTATCTAGCAAGTGAGCTCCGAACGCCTCGATGACCTCGGCCAGTACCTGTTGACCCGGTTCCATCAGGTCGCGGGAAATCGCGTCGGCATCGATGATGGTCGCGCCGCGTTCGGCGAACATGTGGGCGACGGTGGATTTACCGGATCCGATACCGCCGGTCAGTGCGAGATGACGCATAGTGCTCCTGGGTAGACTTGGGTGCATGCAACATGCTGATTCTGCTCGTACGAGACGTTATACCGTGGTGTCCCACCGCAATCCAGTGGAGGTTACCTTAGATATCCGCCGTTCTGAGTTTATCGGTATGATCCGTCGCGCTGAGACAGAAGACGAAGCCAGAGCCTGGATCGACGAAGTCCGCGGGGTGCATCATGCAGCCACGCACGTTGTACCGGCCTTTGTGCTGGGCCCGGATCGCGATGTCCAGCGCTCATCCGACGATGGTGAACCCGCCGGAACCGCTGGCATGCCGATGCTCCAAGCGCTGACGAGTTTCCGTGCACTCCACGACGGTGACGAATACGCGGACCTCTCCGATGTGTGCGCGATTGTCGTGCGCTATTTTGGGGGTGTCAAGCTCGGGGCCGGCGGTTTAGTCCGGGCTTATTCGGACACGGTTGTCGCCGCGTTGGAACAGACCCCGATGAGTGTCCGCCAGCGGATGTTGCACGTGGCCGTTCAAGCACCCCACGGGGAAGCTGGTCGCGTGGAAAATGAGCTCCGGGCGGCCAAGTACACCGTGCTGGGCACCGAATATGCGGGTCCACAGGCGATCATGACCGTCGGAGTCGAAGATGAAGACGGAGCACTCGAGCGGTTCAACGCACACCTGGCCTCCATCACGGCCGGAGCATTGGTCGCCGAACCCGTCGGTACTCAGTGGGAGGATCTACCCCGATGACACCAGCCCAGCTTGAACCCGACAACATCGACCGGATGTTGTTGCGCGTTCTGGAGGAAACATTCGAAGCGGAACCGTGGCGGCGTACTGCGACCGTGGTGGTGATCAACGATGTGACCGGGGCGCTCAGTGCGTGGGCTCGCGAACAACAGCTCGACGTCCGATTTGTGCAAGATTCAGCGGCCCTGGCTACCGCTCACGCTGATATTACGGGCCCGGTCAGCGCCACACCAACCCCCGAGGTGTTGTCCGGTGCCGCGACGGTTCTGTATCGCCTAGCCCGTCCGCTGGAGGCGCTCGAAGAATTGTCCTGGTTGGTCGCGCGGTGGGCCAGTCCAGAAGTCCTGCTGTTGGCCGGTCAACTGCAACGCCATCTGAACTACTCGTTGAATACGGTGCTGGAACAAGCCTTCGACGAGGTGTCCGCCTCGCGCGGGTACTACAAGGCCAGAGCCTTGCGGGCTCGGTCGCCCAAGGCCTTACACGGTACGACTCCCCCGCGGTTCCCCCGCAGAAACGTTGTGCAAGTCGCCAATACTGAGGTGCAGTTGCGCGCCTATGGCCTGACGTTTGGCGCTGCGAAGCTGGATCCGGGGACCAAGTTGCTGTTGGAAACCCTGAGCACGGACGCGCAGTTCGCCCCCGACGCCACGGTCGTGGATCTGGGCTGCGGTAATGGCACCGTCGCCGCGATGATAGCGAAACAATTTACCTCGGTGGACATCATCGCGACCGATGATTCAGCCTCCGCGGTCGCCTCCACAACGAAGACCTTGGCCGCCAACGACATTACCGGGGTCCAGGTGATGCATCAGTCCGGGTTATCCCAGTTAGCTGACGCGTCGGTCGACGCGGTGATTTTGAATCCGCCGTTTCATCGCGGCACCGAGCTCACCAGCGACGTCGCGTTTTATCTCTTCGACGAAGCAGCCCGTGCACTCAAACCCGGCGGTGTATTATGGACGGTGTTTAACGCTGCCCGACACTACCGTGCCCAACTGAGCTATCGGGTAGGCCCCACTTGGCAGTTGGCCCGAGACAAGCGCTTTATCGTGACGCAATCACAGAAAGGTGATACCGATGACTGACCTCTTTGTGAAAGTCTGTGGGATCACCACCGTTGAACAACTCGGGTGGGCGATCGACTTGGGTTACGATGCCGTGGGTTTTATGCGGGCACCGGAGTCGAAACGCCTCGTGGACGTTGACACCGCCCGCGAGCTCATCGCGGCCGCTGACGGTCAGATTCAGACGTTTGCGGTGGGATTGACGTTAGACCACGTGGCTCCGCTGCAGGATGCAGTCGATACGGTTCAGTTATACGAGTACGCCGAAGTTCCCTCGCTGGCACTGGCCTCGGCCACTCCCCCGGTGTCCACCAACGGCTTGGATTATTGGTTCTTTGATGCCTCGCACGGGACCGGGACCTTTGTGGAGATCCCCGACTGGGTGCAGGAAGTCGACGCGCGTCGTATTTTGGCCGGCGGGTTGCGCCCGGACAATGTTGCCCAGGTGGTCGCGGCCCACCGGCCCGACGGTGTCGATGTGTCTTCGGGGGTTGAGACCGCCCCGGGCGTGAAAGACTATGCGCTCATGAAGGCGTTTATTGAAGCGGCCCGAAGCGTCGAGCGTGACTAGACGAGTCCGCTACTGAGCAGGTAGATCGCAAGTCCGTGGGCCAGCGCTGCAAGAATTACCCCGCGCCACGCGCAAAAACACGCAAATCCAGCCCTCCCACAGCGTGAACGCTAACAGCGGCCACCCGACACTTGTCACCGTGATTGCTAGATAGACGTGACAGGCAGCGAATAACATACCCGACAGCACGGCTGCCCGAACCGGCGTCATCACCTGAACCAGGCGTCCTTGCAGGTAGCCGCGAAACAGCACTTCTTCTAGCAGATTGCCCGCCAGGGTCATAAACGCTAGCGCCGGTAAGGCGGCTATCGCCACCACTCCACCGCGCACCGCCGATACCGAGCAGGAACGTACTGATATCTGGTGTGCCCCACCAGACTAGGGCTCGCAGCGCTTTATCACTGAGCGTGACCGCGACGAGCACGAGGCTTCCCACACCGAGGGCCAGCAGCAACACTGCGTTGGCTGTGATACGGATCCCGGGGACCACGCCGTCGACGAGTCCAAAGTCCCAGAGCCCAGCGGGCCACATCGCGTCCCTGATGAAGATAAAGCCGCGCACGAGTGTGATGCTCCGCTAAAGTGGATCAGTCTCGGTGCGCGCCAACCAAAAGCACGCAGGGATCAACACCAGCCCGGGCAGGCCAGACCGTAGTCAGCGATGATCGACCCAGCGGTGCCAAGCGTTGCGACCATACGAGCCTTCCTAGCGGTTCCCGCGACTCACTGCGTGTGATGCCTAGTGTATGGCGCAATGCAAAAGGCCGTCACTCACAATGAGTGACGGCCTTTCGAACGTGGAGTGCCCTAGCGGGCTGACGGGTTAGTTACCGGTCAGTTTTTCACGCAGTGCGGCAAGTGCTTCGTCGGAAGCCAGGGTGCCGGAGTCTTCAACTGGTGTTTCTTCGTCCTCGGAGGAGTACGAAGCGGCACCGGTTTCGACTGGGCTTGCGGTTGCGGCTTCGGCTGCTTCGGCCGAGTGGCGAGCAACCTGTTCCTTGTGCGCTTCCCAACGTGCCTGGGCGTCGGCGTACTGCTGCTCCCATGCGGCGCGTTCTTCTTCGTAGCCTTCCATCCATTCGTTGGATTCCGGGTCGAAGCCTTCTGGGTACTTGTAGTTGCCGTCTTCGTCGTAGTCGGCGGTCATACCGTAAAGGGCTGGGTCGAACTCGGTGCCTTCTGGGTCAACGCTCTCGTTGGCCTGTTTCAGGGACAGGGAGATACGACGACGCTCGAGGTCAATGTCGATGACCTTGACGTAGAGAACTTCGTTGACCGAGACAACCTGCTCGGCGGTATCGATGTGGCGGTTGGCCAGTTCGGAAATGTGAACCAGGCCTTCGATGCCGTCTTCGACGCGAACGAATGCACCGAAGGGTACCAGCTTGGTGACCTTGCCCGGTACGATCTGACCCAGTGCGTGGGTGCGGGCAAAGACCTGCCATGGGTCTTCTTGAGTAGCCTTCAGCGACAGGGACACGCGTTCGCGGTCCATATCGACGTCGAGTACCTCGACGGTGACTTCCTGGCCAACTTCGACAACCTCTGATGGGTGGTCGATGTGCTTCCAAGACAGTTCCGAAACGTGGACCAGACCGTCGACGCCGCCGAGATCGACGAACGCACCGAAGTTGACGATCGAGGAGACCACACCGGTCCGGACTTGACCCTTCTGCAGTGCCTGCAGGAAGTTCGAGCGGGTTTCGGACTGGGTCTGTTCCAAGTATGCACGACGGGATAGGACAACGTTGTTACGGTTCTTATCCAGTTCGATGATCTTGGCTTCAAGCTCTTGGCCGACGTATGGGGCCAGGTCGCGAACGCGGCGCATTTCAACCAGCGATGCCGGGAGGAAGCCACGGAGCCCGATATCGAGGATCAGACCACCCTTGACTACTTCGATCACGGTACCGGTGACAACACCGTCTTCTTCCTTGATCTTTTCGATGT
>CALBOC010000350.1 GCA_937896705.1 uncultured Micrococcaceae bacterium
CAAGGAGATATCTCATTAGCGAGCCAAGAGTAAACGAACGCATCCGCGTGCCCGAGGTCCGGTTAGTTGGCCCAGAGGGCGAACAGGTCGGCATCGTGCGCATTGAAGATGCGTTGCGGCTGGCTGTTGAAGCTGATCTAGATTTAGTGGAAGTCGCTCCGAAGGCGAAACCACCCGTTGCAAAACTGATGGACTTCGGTAAGTGGAAATACGAGGCCGCTGTTAAGGCCCGTCAGTCCCGTCGAAATCAAGCAACCACCCAATTGAAGGAAGTACGCTTCCGACTCAAAATTGAAGACCATGACTATCAGACGAAGGTCGGTCAGGCTCAACGCTTCTTGAAGTCTGGCGACAAAGTCAAAGCGATGATCCAGTTCCGCGGCCGTGAGCAACAGCGGCCAGAATTTGGCGTCCAACTGTTAGAACGTTTTGCCGAAGACGTTGCAGAATTTGGCGAAATAGAATCCAGGCCGCGTCAAGATGGTCGCAACATGGTCATGGTGGTCGGGCCGCATCGCGGGACCCAGGCCACAAAAGGTAAGGGCGGCGCGCATAAACCACGCCAAGGTGGCGGATCACGTCGTGACCGTGAGGCAGCAGCTGCGCAAAAGGCGCGAGAAGAGCAAGCTGAACAGGCTGAGCCGAAAAACTCCTTGGCTGATGCGATGCCTGAAGAACTGAAAGAGCAGGCAAAACAAGCCTCCGACGGGCCGAAACCAGGCCCCAAGTCGTAGTAAGTTCGACTGTTTGAAAGTTTGCTAGAAACGTCGAACGTTTCTGGTCTATAACGTCTTGCCATAAGACTGAGCTGGTTCCAAGCGGAAGTCAGCGAACAACAAGAAGGAGAGCGGCCCTATGCCGAAAATGAAGACTCACAATGGTGCCCGCAAGCGCTTCCGCGTGACAGGGTCAGGAAAATTGATGCGCGAGCGTGCGAATCGTCGCCATTACCTGGAACATAAGTCCTCACGTTATAAGCGTCGTCTCAAGCCAGACGTAGCGCTAGCAAAAGCTGATGTGGCACGTGTTCGCCGCATGCTAGGCATCTAACTTCCGGCTACCAGGTAGCACCCCACCAATTTTCCCCACCCGGGAACCCACATTAAAGGAGAAGAACGCATGGCACGTGTCAAACGTTCGATTAACGCAAAGAAAAAGCGCCGCACAATATTGGAGCGCGCTAAAGGTTACCGCGGTCAGCGCTCACGCTTGTATCGCAAAGCACATGAGCAGCTGCTGCACTCGTATGTTTACAATTACCAGCACCGTCACAAGCGCAAAGGTGATTTCCGCCGGTTGTGGATCACTCGCATCAACGCTGCTGCACGTGCCAACGGCATGACCTATAACCGTTTCATCCAGGGTCTGAAGTTGGCTGAAATCGACTTGGATCGCCGCATGTTGGCTGAGATTGCCGTTTCCGATGCAGAGACCTTCACTGCGCTGGTCAAACTGGCCAAGGAAGCCCTGCCAGCTGATGTGAACGCACCAGCCGCTAAATAAAGCGACTCTCTCAATGCACAATCGCCCCGTCAATACGATGGATAACCCGAACGCTGAGCGCGTCAAACGGGTCGCCCAGTTGGCGGGGCGTTCTGCTGTCCGGGCTCGCAGACAACGATTTCTGGCGGAAGGCCCGCAGTCAGCACGCGAAGCTATTCGTGCACACCTGGGGTTATTAGATCTATCAGGTGAGGCCTTGAAGTTTTGGCCTCGAGAACAGACCGTGGCAGAGGTCTATTACACGGCCCGTTTGGCGTCGACCGATCCAGAGCTGATGGACCTTATAGCCGAGCTTGGCCATGGTGTCTTTGTGGCCGAGACCACTGACCGGGTGCTACAGGCCATGTCGGACGCCGTGGTACATCAAAACATTATTGTGGTGGCCAATCTGCCGGCAGCCCAAAGTGTCCCTACTGAAGAAGGTGTGTTGGTTGCTGGGCTGGTTCGGGTCCAGGATCCAGGCAACGCCGGTACTATTATCCGCGCTGCAGACGCGGCCGGAGCCGGCTACGTTTTTACCACTCCCGATACAGTAGATATCTACAATCCCAAAGCTGTGCGTTCCACAGCTGGATCGCTGTTTCACCTTCCGGTATACGCCAGTGTGGCTCTAACCGATTTTAAAGCCCTGTATCGTGGTCAGATTTTAGCTGCTGATGGATACGGTGAGGTGAGCCTAGATCACACCGAACCGAGTATGCTCGCGCATCGTACCGCATGGATGTTCGGCAATGAAGCGCGCGGGCTTAGTGCCCAAGAGTTGGCACTTGCCGACGCTCGCGTTGCGGTACCTCTCTACGGACTGGCTGAATCCCTCAATGTCGCTACGGCGGCCACTATCTGTTTATATTCTTCAGCGATGGCCCAAAATGAGGCCTAGCGGCTACAAAGCTGGACTTCCAGACCACCCTGAGTGCGATCAGCCGTGACCAGTACTGCTCGTGCCGTTACGGGTGGTACTTGTCGGAGTGTAGGCCAGATGAGCCGGTGTTCGGCAGTGGAATTTTTCGGTATATAAAACCGATCCGGGATCGTCGCCAGCAGCCGGCCTCCAGCGAGTTCTCGAGCTCCAAACACGTATACAGTCAGCAGCGGCGCAAATTGTCGCATCAGCTGCATGAGACACTCTTCAAACCCTTGAAAACTGCCGGTCACGAGCGCATTAGCCCAGCTGCCCCATTCTGTAATTACAAGGGTAATAGGCACACCAGAAGACAGTCGCGTACGAAGGTCGTCTAAGACGCTTTTCAGGACATCGCCAGTAGCGTCATCGATAAGCACTGTGTCATCCCATCCCGGAATGGTTTGAGCCAGCTTACGGCCTTCGAACAATACGTTGTGTTCCGCTTTTTTAATTACATATTTACTAACAACATCAACACCAGCTTCTAGCCCGCTGCCAGGCGCGCCGATCCACGCGACAGACCCGGTTAACACCAGAGCATCTGACGCAGTGCCAGACACGCCAAGTTCCACAGGGTATTGGCGACAATTCATTGGGTCATCGACCAACCCAATGGGTGTGTGTTGGGCTGTCGTCTCGTATCGTTTTCGTAATGCAGCTACTTCGATATCTTCCACGAGTGCAGGGAGTATCATCGGTTGAGGTGTCGGTAGTGTAGCGGCATAATCCTGGAGCCGACGAACAACCCGTGGCCAGTCACTCGTTAGTGCAACCTCGTTGGCTCGTGGATCACCATGAGGAACTAGAACTATGGGATCGCCATCCAGCGTGTACCGTGCGGTTTGGAATAGACATGGTTCGGCTGCTCCGGTCTTAAAGTAAGCTCTTCCGGGGTTTGTCGGCGATATTTGAAAAGCATCAGCGGTGCCTAGTACGTCCCAGGAATCGTGTTCTGTGGCAGTTCGAAGTGCAATCGTAGAACCAATATTTGCGCGAATATCAGCACTAACGGCTCCTTGTGTCCGCTGAGTGGCCAGTATCAGATGAAACCCAAGCGATCGCCCCGTAGCCGCAAGGTGTGCCAACGTGGTCGCAGCCTCCGTATTCTGGTCTACTAACACACGCAGTTCATCTATCGCTACAGCTAATCGGGGCAGTACTTTCTGGGGGAAGGCCAGCCGATACGCGGCATAATCCGCGACCTGATGTTGAGCGAAGAGAGCCTCCCGGCGGTATAGCTCTGCGGCGATGGCCTCTAGTGAACGAAACGAGGCGGCGGCCACATGATTCGTTTCGACGCTCATTGTATGTGGTAGCGGAGCTAGCACGTTAAACGACGAGCCGCCCTTAAAATCGAGTAAGACCAAGCTCAGCTCAGATGGTGGGTATCGTTGTGCAAGGCCCACTAGTACGGTCAAGAGCAATTCTGACTTACCCGAGCCGGTCGTACCGGTTATGAGTAGGTGCGGCCCATCTTGAACGAGGTCGATACTAAGACCTAAGTTTCCCACGCCGACTGTAGTGACCAACTGGGAGACGGCATTGCCTTTCAGTAGGTCTTGGGTCAAGTCCAGCTGCTGTGGTTGAGATTGCTCGGCTGGCTGGGTTATTAAGAGCTCCTGTGAGATCAGGTGCAGTGTAGGTTCGCTAATCCCGACAATTTCGAGGTCTGTCGATGTATATGGTCCCTCAATGGTGCGATCCTGGAGACTCACGACCACGGTATGCGCGTTACCGGCTACGTTTGTCTCACGAAGAAAAATCAACTGGTGTAGTCCTGGATCAGGAAGCGGGGTGAATCCTTCGCAAACCTCAACAGCGGTGGGTCCGCCGACATGGGTCCCCTCTATTTTGAACCCGGTGCCCGTGGCTTTTACATGTCGCATAATCTGAGCAAGAAGCCAGTGCTTCAAGGAATTTCTTGTGGCCAGATCACCCGTAATAATGGTTTGGCGCCCGGGCTGCAGCTTCAGCACGCTACAGACACGTTGGGAAAGATATGGGGCCCACCGGTCACTGTCCTGAGCATGGATGAGTCGCCCTTGGCGAATGCCTGTGCCAATAGTTACGACGGGAAAAGCCGATTGCTGGCCCCCAAGAGCGAGCGGATCTACTCCTTGACTTGATAATGCGCCGATCAGCTCGTGCGGTGTAAACACATCTGCTGCGAACTCTGCTGCAACGGTCTTCAACGCCTCGTGGATATCAGCAATGTAGCGTGATTTGGCTCGACGATACTGCGAGATAAGGACGGCAGCGATGATGACCGAAATGCCGGAAAACAACAAGAAATACCACATTCCAGTCACGAGCATTAACACCACACCGATTAGCAGCGGTGCAGCCGCTCCGATAATCTGCAATACGAGATTTGGAGGAGAGGGAGGTTGCCCCGGTGAGATTTCAAAATCGCCTGGATCACGCGGAGCCTGGAGAGGCTCTGCTGGACCGCGTTGCAATATAAACGTTGTTTTCCCCGAGGTAAAGGTTTCCCCGTAGCTCCAGACACGCTGTTGTGCTCCTGCAGGAACCAGGAGGGGACCGTTTGAGGCTAGGCGGATATCGAAATCATAGCTCGACAACCATGGATCACGAACCTGAGCCCGAGCCGAGCCGCGGCCTACGGATAAATTGCGGCGTGTGAGTGGGAAAATACGACCCGAGTCTGGCCCGGTCGTGGTTACGAGTCTCAAGTACGTATCGGGTATAGCCCGATGTGCGGCATCAGTAGGTTTGGCGATGAGCTGTGCGGGTCGAGTACTCCACAGATCCGCTAAATCACGTTGAGTGTACTCTTCTAACGACTTGGTACCGCAGAAAAAGTTTAGCCGCTCACCCAAAATGTCTCGCAGAGCTTCGGCTAACTCCGAACCCCCATCGGCGGGCACACGACTTAAATACCACCATGCAGGCGCTGAGGAGAGTCCGAAGATTTGGAGGTACATCACGGCTCCTTTCAAGACGTTGGCTTCTATCTTCGAATATGGCAGAAGCTACAACTTTGGCTATTGCCCGGCATGTGGATAACTCCCACCTATTTCCGTAGTTATCCCCAGTGGAGCCGATCAGGGCTTGCAACTTCGGAAACCTTCCACCAAAGTGAACGTTGTCACAAAGGATTTGGAAGAACAGTTGGTAGTGAAGCTGTATGGAAGCAAAGCAGTTGTTGGAACTTGAAGTGCGAGAACTCATCCGCGCTCGTGGACTCGATCCAGCAGGGCAACCAGACGAGGTACGTGCCCTCGTGGCTACGGCTGCGGCTGAATATGATGCTCGTAGCATGCAGGCACCGCTACCAATGGTTGAGGATATGGCCTCTACCCAGCAGGCGGTTTTCGACTCGGTCGCGGGTTTCGGACCGCTGCAGCCTTTGCTTGATGATCCTGAAGTTGAAGAAATTTGGATCAATGCTCCGACCCAGGTCTTCTGTGCTCGTGCAGGGGTGACAGAGATGACCAATATTTCCTTGACTGCTCAGCAGGTCTCGGACCTGGTCGAGAAAATGTTGAAAAGTAGCGGGCGGCGTCTAGACCTGTCATCTCCGTTTGTAGACGCCGCACTTCCTGATGGTTCACGATTGCATGTTGTGATTCCTGATATCACCTCGCAGCATTGGGCCGTCAACATTCGCAAGTTCGTGGTCCGCGCACACAAGCTGAATGACCTAGTTCGCAACGGGAGTCTGACGGCCCAGGCCGCAGCTTTTCTCGATGCTGCCGTCAGAGCTGGACTGAACATTCTTGTTTCTGGCGCAACTCAAGCAGGCAAGACCACCCTGCTCAATTGCTTATCCGCCTCGATTGGACCCCGTGAACGCGTCATTACCGTCGAAGAGATTTTCGAATTGAAAATACCTCAGCGAGACGTGGTAAATATGCAGTGTCGTCAGCCGAATCTTGAAGGTGTCGGGGAGATCTCACTGCGACGTCTCGTGAAAGAAGCCCTCCGGATGCGACCAGATCGCATTATCGTCGGCGAGGTGAGAGAAGCCGAAGCGTTAGACATGTTGGTTGCCATGAACGCTGGGCTAGCAGGAATGTGTAGTGTGCACGCTAACTCAGCTCACGATGCGCTCACCAAAATCTGTACGTTACCGCTCCTAGCTGGTGAAAATATCAGCCGAGACTTTGTAACTCCGACTGTCGCAAGTTGTTTCGACCTGGTCGTGCATTGCGCTCGCCATCCAAATGGCCAGCGTCAGATCACAGAAATTCTTTCGGTAGGAAACCGCGTCGAAGCGGGCCTGATCGAAACCGCCCCGGTGTTTCGAATGGAGGATCATAAGCTCACGTTTAACCCCACCGGGCTGATGGAACATCAGAAATATGCTCGTGCAGGAATAGATATCCGGAGTGTGCTCGGAGAAGCCGCATGAGCGCCATCTTGGGATTGTTCCTCGGAGCAGGGTTGTTACTTATATGGTGGTCGTGCTGGCCTCGGAAACGTCGAACCGTAGACCCGACCCCATCCAAAGCCCAGCAGCTGATAGCACGAAGCGGGATCCAACACATTACGGTAACCGGCGTGGTTACGTTATCTATCGTTGTTGGAACGGTTGTTTTCGTGGGCCTTACAGCCCTGACAGGGGCTGCACCGATTGGTTTGTGTTTCGGAGTATTCGCTGCCGCCCTGCCTTGGGGCGTGCTCACCTGGCAAGCCAAACGTCGCCAGACAGCGTTGCGCGAAATCTGGCCCGATGCGATCGACAATCTTCGGTCAGCAATCAGAGCAGGTCTCACCCTGCCTGAAGCACTTGCCGATTTGGCGCAGCGTGGTCCCGTTGAACTTCGTGAAGCTTTTGCGAGCTTCGCTACCGACTACCGGTCGGGGGCTCGGTTCAGTGATGCGCTCGATCGACTCAAAAGCATCCTTGCCGACCCTACCGCCGATCGACTCATTGCGGCCCTCCAAGTGACACGCGAAGTGGGCGGGTCGGATATTGGTCGACTGTTAGAAACCCTGTCTGACTTTCTGCGAGATGATGCACGGACTCGTGCAGAACTTGAAGCGCGACAATCGTGGACAGTCAATGGAGCGCGACTGGCTGTGGTGGCGCCATGGTTGATTTTGTTACTGCTCGCGCTTCAGCCTGAGGCAGCTGCTGCCTACCAGTCGCTGGCCGGGCTCTTCGTACTGCTAGTTGGGATGGGAGTCTCCATCATTTGCTATCAACTCATGCTACGGATTGGCTCTCTGCCTCCAGAGCGGAGAGTTTTGTGACAATGATGTGGACGGCTGTATCTCTGGCCGTTGTATTCGGCGTCGGAATGACCATGATCGCTGTGGTCTTGTCCCGGAGAAGCAGACCGAGCTTGGCAGAACGCGTAGCGCCGCAGATGCGGGCCCAGGCCACTGCCAAGCACGACGAAACGACGACATTGACCACGCTAGGAACACTGTCGACTCTGGCGGCACCGGTCATCGAAGTAGGTGTCGCACAACTCGACAAACTCAATCTCGGAAACACACAACTTACAGCGCGTTTAGCCCAAGCCGGTTCGAAACTAACCGTCGCAGACTATCGAGCACAACAACTCATCATGGCGGTCGTCTCGGCCGCTATCGCCACTACGGCATGCATCTGGGCGGCCATAAATTACACGCTGCATCCGCTGGTTGGCTTGATCATCATCTTCGCCATGACGCTTCTGGCATTCTTCCTACGAGACAACCTACTGACTGCGCAAATAAATAAGCGGCGCACCGCCATCCTCGCGGAATTTCCTACGGTGGCAGAGCTGTTAGCTTTATCCGTCACCGCTGGAGATTCGGCGCATGGCGCCCTCGAACGAGTCGTGAACACCGCCCGAGGCGAGCTGGCCTACGAGTTCAACTTGGTACTGGGTGACGTCCGTTCAGGGGATAGTCTCACCACCGCGCTCAAGTCTTGTTCGGATCGGCTCAAGCTCCACTCCGTCGAACGTTTCATGACCGGTCTAACGGTCGCTTATGAACGTGGCACGCCGTTAGCCGGGGTCCTGCATGCTCAAGCCATGGACGTGCGTGAACTTACCAAACGCGAACTACTTGAGGTAGCGGGTAAGAAGGAAATAAATATGCTTGTCCCGCTTATCTTCGGCATTATGCCCCTCACGGTGGTCTTTGCCGTGTTCCCAGGCCTCTCACTACTCAACATCGGACTCTAACCTCGAAAGGAACCCAATATGCGACTACTTCAAAGCCTTATCGGATACTTCTCTATTAACCGGCTCGCCGATGATAGAGGCGATGTCCCCGGATGGGTCATGATCACCTTGATGTCGGCGATTCTGGTGGCTGGACTTATCGCACTAGCGGGCCCAGCTCTCAACGGTCTCTTTGAGGACGCCATCGCTCGGGTGTCTGGAGCCTAGATGCGGCTGCGAGACGATGACGGCGCCATTGTCGCGGAATCGGCAATGATTATCGCATTAGTCACGTTGTTGTGCGGCACCATCTTGCAGATAGGGGTGATCATCCACACCAAAAACACGCTGATCGATGTGGCTTCCGCAGGAGCCCGGCATGCCGCGTTGGCTGATCGTAACCTGACGGACGGGCAGGATCGGACCGCGATGTTGCTTGCCGAAGCGATTCCGAATTCCAGAAATGCGCACATCCAGGTCGCTCGCGAACCTGATGGAGAACGCATCACGGTGACGGTCTCGCATCGCGTGCCGATTCTTGGATTTTTTACCGGCCCAATCCCGTTGTCCGCTACCGCCCAGGCATATGATCTCACACCGCAATGACACCGGCTCTGCCACAGTAGAATTTATCGGTTTGACGGTGCTGCTGCTCATCCCTGCCATGTATCTACTGATCACCATCTCGCAGTTACAAGCGGCAGGTTATGCAGCAGTTGCGGCCTCCGACCAGGCTGCCAAAACTATCGGCCACACGAGTCGAGAAACTGACGCCGAGAGTCGTGCTGTCAGAACGGTCCATCTGACTGCTCAAGACTACGCACTCGACCCTGACATGACGACCACAACCATCGACTGCAGTAACCCTGTCTGCAGCACTCCCGGAACGCGCATCAGCGTGCACGTCAGTATCGATGTCTCGTTGCCCTTAGTGCCTACCTTTTTTGGGAACCCCACCAGAATCGCCACCCTGAACGCCACAGGACACCACGTCATCGGAGAGTTCGAATGACCGGGAAATTACGCGACGATGACGGACAGACCTCAATCTTTATTATTGGCGCCACGGTCGTGATCCTACTCTTCGCCGTGACGATCGCAGCCATTACCTCGGTTACGCTCCAGCATCGCAAGTTGCTATCCCTGAGTGATTCAGCAGCCCAGAGCGCAGCGACTGCTTTCACAGTAGCCAGTCCAGAGGAATTGTCACTAACCATCGACCCCGCAACGGCCAGCGACCAAATCGCCCAACACCTCAACGATGTTGACGCTACACAGCGCTTTTCAAATCTCAATATCGACTCGGTCCAAGTAGTGGATGAGACCACGATTGTGGTCCAGCTATCAGCTACTGCTCATCCTCCCATCGTCAACTGGGTCGTACCCTCCGGGGTGCCAGTCGTGGCAGAAAGTACCGCGCGAACGCAACTAGAACCGTGACATGAAAGTTATGCACCCTAGCCCATTTCGCGTATCCTTGAGAAATAATGGCTGATATTGACTTTTCCGCAGAAATCGCAGACCTGCGCCACACGTACGAATCCATCGAGGCGGTATCTGATATCGATCAGATCCGCGCTGAGATCGCTGAGCTTTCCGAACAGGCCAGCGCCCCCAATCTGTGGGACGATCCGGCGGTCGGGCAACAGGTCACCTCAGCCCTGTCTCGTAAGGAACACGAACTTGAACGGCTCACATCGCTGTACAACCGCATCGGTGATCTCGAAGTCATGGTGGAATTGGCCCAAGAAGGCGCGGACGCCGATCTGCGAGCCGAGGCTATGGGTGAATTGAAAAGTATCAAAAAATCGCTTGGCCAGCTCGAAACCGTGACGCTGCTCAGCGGTGAATACGATGAGCGCGAAGCCGTGGTAACCATCCGCGCCGGAGCCGGGGGAGTGGATGCATCCGATTTCACCCAGATGCTGTTGCGCATGTATCTGCGTTGGGCAGAGCACAACGGCCACCCGACTCGAGTCATGGATACTTCTTATGCTGAAGAAGCGGGACTGAAATCAGCCACCTTTGAAGTGAACGCGCCTTATGCCTATGGCACCCTCTCGGTTGAAGCCGGGACGCATCGACTGGTGCGCATCTCGCCGTTCGATAACCAGGGACGCCGTCACACCTCGTTTGCTGCAGTCGAGGTTGTCCCGCTGATCGAATCGGATGATTCCATTGAGATTCCCGACACCGAGCTGCGCGTGGATGTTTTCAGGTCCTCGGGCCCAGGTGGTCAGCACGTCAATACCACGGACTCGGCTGTGCGCCTCACGCACATACCGACAGGGATCGTCGTCTCAATGCAAAATGAGAAGTCGCAGATCCAAAACCGTGCAGCGGCCCTACGGGTCCTCAAATCACGCTTGCTGTTATTGCGAAAAGAACAAGAGGACGCCAAGAAGAAGGAACTGGCCGGGGACGTTAAAGCTTCCTGGGGTGACCAGATGCGTTCATATGTGCTGAATCCTTACCAGATGGTCAAGGATCTTCGAACGAACCACGAAGAAGGCAATCCGGATAAGGTCTTTAGCGGCGAGATAAATGACTTCATCGACGCAGGGATTCGATGGCGTGCCGAGGCCCGTCACGAATAACAGATCCTGGAATTCGGGGACAAGTGAAACGCTGCGGTGTCCAGTGTCTCGCAGCGATTCTTAGCTTCTCGAAAAATCGGTTTTCAGTTACCCTGCTTTCACTCAAGGTAGAAAACTAGGCTATACAAGTGACCGGCTCCGATGCCTCTTGCGCTAGACTATGTGGGGTACCACACAGAGAATTTAGGAGTCATTTTGCCAACGTCACCACGCGATGCAGTGATTATCGGCGGATCTCGCACCCCATTCGGGCGCCTTTTAGGTGCGCTAGCCGACCTTACCGCCATCGATTTAGGCGCTCACGCGATCAAAGGCGCGCTAGAAGATGCCGGTGTATCCCCGGAAGCCGTCGATACGGTCATCATGGGTCAAGTAATCCAAGCCGGGGCCGGCCAAAACCCGGGACGGCAAGCTGCGCTGCAAGCGGGCATCGGGCGCAACGTTCACGGCATCACTATTAACAAGGTGTGCTTATCGGGTGCTACCGCTGTCATTGACGCAGCCCGACTGATCGCACTGGGAGATGCGGATGTGGTCGTGGCCGGTGGCCAGGACTCCATGACCAATGCTCCGCACATGATCCCAGGTGCTCGGCGGGGTCATAAATATGGACCGGTCACTATGCTCGACGCTACCGATCATGACGCCCTGGTCGATCAGGACAGCGGCGGCTCCATGGGTGTCCTCACCGAGGAAGGCAACCAGAAACACAACATTGACCGACAGAGCCAAGACAAGGTTGCCGCGTTATCTCACCAACGTGCTGTGGACGGTGCAGCGATGCGGGCTGCAGAAATCAGCCCGGTAGCAATACCGCAGCGGCGTGGAGAACCCGTCGTGGTGGATAGCGACGAGGGCGTACGAGAGGGCACCACCGAAGAAACCTTGGCCAAGCTGCGCCCAGCCTTTGATCCGGATGGCACCGTCACCGCTGGCAACTCTTCACAACTTTCTGACGGTGCTGCCGCGGTGCTCGTGGTATCGCGTGAATACGCTGAACAACACGGGCACACAATTCTGGCCACGGTGGCCGGTTACGGTCAGGTCGCTGGCCCAAACGATGCGCAGTTGCATTCACAACCATCAAATGCGATTCTGAGCGCAATTAAACGCGTCGGATGGTCCACGACAGATTTAGACTTCATCGAGATTAACGAGGCCTTCGGTGCGGTGGTAGTCCAATCACTGAAAGATTTAGGAGACTACCCGCTGGAGCAAACCAATCCATACGGGGGAGCAATTGCTCTAGGACACCCTGTCGGAGCCTCTGGCGCTCGCCTGATCTTGACCGCGGCCAAAGAGCTTGGTCGCCGCGGGTCGGGCAAAGCCGCTATCGGGCTTTGTGGTGGTGGCGGCCAGGGCGAGGCCGTTTTGCTAGAACTTTAACAAGTAACCCAACACGCCGAGAGCACCAGCCCCTAGATCCCGCGGATGTTATCAAACCGTGACTAGTCTTGAGGGGCTGGTGCTCTTGCCTTCCCAACCCTGACCGGGTGCCAGTGAATCGTGTGTCGAACCGGTCAAGAAAACAAAACATGATCCGGTTCGAAGATGTCACGAAGGTCTACGACACAACCTCGCGTCCAGCGCTCAATGGAGTGACCACGGAAATAGAGCGTGGCGAATTCGTGTTCCTCGTCGGTCCATCCGGATCCGGGAAGTCAACTTTCATCCGACTCGTCCAACGCGAAGAATTGCTCTAAACCGACGCCCCTTTCACAACGCGCTGACGCCCCCGTTTGATCTCTCTCGAGCGGGGGCGCTGCGTTGACAGGGGCTGTATACTAGGACGTTGGACGAATTCGTCATGCGGAAGGAGAATACATGTCCAAGAAGTCTGGTCGCAGTAAGCCTGCGAAGACAGATCGACAGGTGATTGCTACCAACCGCAAGGCACGTCACAACTACAACATCAAAGACACCTATGAGGCTGGGCTAGCGCTCATGGGGACCGAAGTGAAATCCTTGCGGGACGGCCAGGCATCCATCGTTGATGGGTTCGCTATGTTCACCGGAGATGAGTTGTGGCTGGAAAACGTTTATATTCCCGAATATGGGATGGGTTCATGGACCAACCATCAAGCTCGGCGACGACGGAAGTTGCTTTTACATCGCAGTGAACTTAATAAGCTGAAGCGAGAGCTCGACGCAACGGGGACCACTATCGTCCCGCTGTCGTTGTATTTCCGCGATGGGAAGGCCAAAGTCGAGATCGCCCTGGCAGAGGGTAAGCGCGATTACGATAAGCGCCAGGCACTACGCGAAGCCCAAGATAAACGAGAAGCGCAGCGTGCCATGCGAGAAGCGAACCGCCACGGTCGCTCGGCACTTTAATGCTTCAAGTGCGGGAATAAAACCTGCCCCACCGGAGTTGTACATAGTGTACTTCTGCGTTACAGTAGAAGGTCCTGGCAAGGCCAGGTGCTGTTAGATAACAGAATATGGGGATGATCGGTTTCGACGATGTGAGTTGCCGTAAGGGAAGCGTGCCGAGGACGCAAAGTTATCTCGTAAACACCCTTTGCAAAAAAATCAAGTGCCGATTCTAAACGCACTGACTTCGCTCTCGCTGCCTAACTAGCGACCGAGTCCGTCAGCCTAGGTTTGCTATTGACCTAGATCCTGGCGTCGTTTAAATAGCCACTGTTCGTCGCCCCTGTCGGGGGAAGCGACGGAGACCTGAAGCCGACTAGACCTAACAGTTACTCGTCTGCGAGTGACTGAGGTCGATAATACTCCATGCAGACTGCGCACGGAGAAGCCTTATGAATACCACATCGGACCCGGGTTCAATTCCCGGCATCTCCACAAG
>CALBOC010000351.1 GCA_937896705.1 uncultured Micrococcaceae bacterium
AACGAATCCTCGGATCAAGGTAGGCGTACACGATGTCGACAATCAGATTGACGACAACAAAGAAGATCACCAGGATGGTCACAATCCCGACCACCACGGTGCCTTCTTGTTGCTGGATCGATTGAAAAACTTGCTGACCGATCCCCGGAAGATTAAAGACGGACTCGGTGATAATTGCGCCCCCGATCATGGTCGCGAGATCAGCACCAATAAAAGTCACCACTGGGATGAGCGCGTTGCGCATTGCGTGGCGCCCAACGACCCGTCCGCGCGGTAGACCCTTGGCTGTAGCGGTGCGAACATAGTCCGAGCCCAATGTCTCAACCAGCGAGTTGCGCAGCAGACGCGCCACTAACGCGGTCGAAACCGCCGCAAGTGTGAAACCCGGCAGAATGTAACTTTGTAACCCGGAACCGACCCCGGCGATCGGAAACCAGCCTAACTGCAGCCCGAAGATCAACTGCAGACCAAAAGCGATCGCCAGCACCGGGATGGCGACCACAGCCACGGAGGAGACTTGGACGAGACGGTCAATGAAACGGTCGCGGTAGAGGGCTGCCAGGGTACCCGCGATAAAGCCCAGGACCGTCTGGAAGATCAGCGCCACCATCGCCAAGTACAAGGTGACCGGCAGACGCTGCGCGACAATGTCTGCAACCGGGCGCCCCTGGAAGGTGGTGCCAAAATCACCGGTAACTACCCCACCAATGTATTTGAAATACTGGACGAATAGGTTGTCGTCGAGATTGTATTGGGCACGCAGCGCTTCCTGGACCGCTTCGGGCATCGGTCTGTCCCCGCTCAGTGCACGAATCGGATCGCCCGGAATCGCGAATACCAGCGCGTAGACAATAAATGTCGAAAGCAGGATCACCGGGATGAACTGCAGCATGCGCCGAAGAATGTAGCGGATCATATGAGTCCTTCGATCTGTCAGATGCGAAGGTGAGGTAGCCCATGCGCTACCTCACGTGGGGCAGGACCGGTCCGTCCGCACTGTGGCGGACAGACCGGAGACCTGTGTGATGGTAGGAGATTATTCTTGGGTGACGACTACTTCTTCTACGCGCAGGAAGGTTCGCGGATCAACGTTGATACTTTCACCGTCGATGCGATCTGAGTACACCGTGTGGAAGTCTTGGAACCACAGCGGCACGGCTGGCATGTCCTGCAGCAGGACGTCTTCTGCTTGCTGATAGAGCGCATCAGATTCGCCTTCTTCAGCGGCATTGGCTTCGTCAATGAGACTGTCGAATTCCTCGCTGGAATAGCCGAAGTAGTTCGAGGAGGCGCCTGTGGTGTAGATCGGTTCCAGTGCGTACTGCGGGCTTGGGTACGACAGGACCCAACCAAGGCGGTAGGGACCGGTGATCTCTTCGCTCTCCTGCAGATCCAGGTACTGAGCGAATTCCAAGGATTCAAAACTAATGGAATCGATCGGCAGGTTCTGCTGCAACTGGTTGGCAACCGCTTCCATCCAGTCTTCGTGACCCGCACCGGAGTTGAAGTACAAGGTCAGTTCGGATGGTCCATCAGCTTGTTCATAGAGTTCAGATGCAGCTTCGGGGTCGAACTGGCACTGTTCACCACAGGCCTCTTCGCGGCCCTGAGGCAGCGTGGGCGGGATGATGCTGTGCGCTGCGGTGTGCCGCTGGTCAAAGATTGAATCCAAAATGGCTTGCCGATCGATGGCCATGGAGACGGCATGTCGAATGTCGACGTCGGTGAATTCTTCCTGATACATCGGGAAGCCCAGGTAGGTGAAGGATGAGGTTTCGGAGGCGACCCAATTGTCCCCAAAGTCGGAGTCTAAGCTGGCAAACCGATTCGGCGGTGCGTTATCGACGATGTCGAGTTCGCCTGACTGAACATCCATGTACGCGGTGTCCACATCGCTATAGATACGCCATTCGATGCTCTCAGGTACGCCCGGTTCTTCACCAGGCCAGTCCTCGTAGCGCGTCATTTTGATTTCGACGTCGTGTACCCATTCGCCATCCATCTGGTAGCGCCCGTTCCCGACCGGGGCGGACTCGAAGGTGTCGATGTCTTCTATGGCTTCCTGAGGTAGTGGATAGAAGCCGGTGTAGGAAAGCATCATGGGTAGATCACCGAAGGGCTCTACCAGTTCTACTTCTAGCGTGTAGTCATCTACCGCGCGGACGCCTTCCAGCTCCTCAGCGTCACCGTTGATGACTTCTTCGTAGCCAAGGAAGCTGTCGTAGAAGCCGGCATTGGCTTGAGCATTGTCGGGATCAACGGTCCAGTTGAAGGTGTCGACAAAGGTCTGGGCGTCAATAGGATCACCGTTATGGAAGGTCCAGTCCTGGTTCAGCTCGAAAGTCCACGTGATGTTATCGTCACTTTCCCAGCTCTCGGCTACACCAGGTACGACTTCAATATTTTCGTAATCAACTGAGGTGAGTCCGGTGAAGAGCTGTTCAAGCACCTTGGACCCGCACACTTCGGTGCTGTTGCCAGGTAATAAGTTCTGCGGTTCACAGTTATAAATCGAAACGGCGCCGCCGCCGTCAACCGGTTGGGCTGCCTCACCATTAGCAGCACCATCATCGGTGCCGCCGTCTCCCCCATTGCCGCCGGGGGCACAGGCCGACAGGGCCAGCGCTGAGGCAGCTGTTATGGCGAGGGCACCTACTAGTTTGCGATATTTCATGCGTCTATCCTCCATCAAGGTGCGATGTGATACTCATTACTAAGAAGAGCTTTGAGTGTGACCTATATTACATGAAGCGTTCGCTGATTTCAGGTATATCTGCAGATGAAGGACCGGTTTGAACCATGGCGCAGAGAGCGTGTGGCAGGCACATCTGGCACGCTGCGCCGGCCCATATGCCACAGCAAGCCGGTCAAGTGGAGCACCGAAAGGGAGTCAGTGGATCCCTCAGATACCACCGCAGGTGCCGAGGTTCGGCCCACGTGAAAGAAACTTATGCCCGGTCGTAGGTTAGGACGCGTAAGCCTGAGGCAAGCAAAGTTTCCGCCACCGGATGGAACGCGACGGGCTTGAACGGTCCATTGAAGAGCGGCACCCCTGAACCGATGACATACCGGTTTTGCTTAAGTACGAGTCGGTCAATCTCTGGCAGAAGTGAATAAGCAAGCGTCCCGCCACCCACCAGCCACAGGTCTTTTCCCGCTTCGGCTTTGAGCTCACGCACTCTCGCCAGGGCCCCGGTGCGGACGATCTCGACAGCCGGATCGTGGCTCTTCAAGGTCGTCGGGAACACCAGATGGCGAAGGTGCGGATAGGCGTCAGTCAGACCGGCTTCAAGACCAATTTCGTAGGAGGTTCTCCCTTCGAGGACCGTGTCGAACATGCGGCCGGGCCCCGCAATACCTAAGGCTTCTCGAGCCGGCCCGGGTAGCGTTTCGGGGTAGCTTTCTACGATGTCCGAGTCCTCTACTCGTCACAGCGATCGGACTTTGCTCAGTCCCTATCGCCTCTCAATCAGCAGGTAGAGCCCGGTGTACTGCTGCGATAATATCGTTGGGTGTGAGCCCCAATTGCTGCATCCGCTCTACATAATGGGCAGTCACTTCCTGCACCTTCGCCCCGTGCTCCCCCTGAGTGTGCGGGGCGACGATCGTTCCGTGACGACCCCGTGTTTCAAGATAGCCCTCGGTTTCTAATTCCTTATACGCTCGAGCCACCGTGCCCGGAGCAACCCCGAGATCTGCGGCCAACCGACGAACCGCAGGCAGCCGCGTTTCCTCGGGCAGCTGACCAGATTGGATTTGTGTGATGAGCTGGCGTCGGAGTTGCTCGTAGGGTGGCACCTCAGCTGCCGGATCAAGGCGCAAAATAGTCACGCTGACACCCCTGTCGGCCAGAGTTGACGCTGCTCATAGCCTTTTCGGCGACCGCTGAGCCAGGCTGTCACAGGTCCTCCGGCCATAGCAGCGGTCAGCAGCCCATAAAATACCAGCGAGATGCCACCTATCAACCAGGCCAGCGGTTCGTTCTCACGGTAGAAGCCCTCGTAAATCAACGCTTCGCTGATGCAGATGAGCCAGACCACCAACGAAAACCATCCTACGGCGACCGTAAGGTTGGAAACTTGGCGCAACCCATCCGCACGTTCGGCATCATCCCAGGCAAGTTCCAGTTCTGAGGCACTGCGAGCCGGCGCGTCCAGCACTTTCCGGATCGCAAAGAACGCGACGCCCCATATGAGGAGCGCCACGAGGGCGATGCCACTGCCTATCAACACAGTGTTGATCCCCGGAATCTCCGGAAGTTGTTGTATCAAAACGATCCCGCCGATGGCACCAAGCACCAGGACCACAGGCACCGCCCAAAAGCCGAAGCGTTCACCTTTGGTGAGGTAATCAGATAAGCCAACCAAGCGCGTCCGCGCGACGGTCGGACGACCGGTTTCGAGGCCTGGACGATACGCTGCGATAGCCCATGCACCACCAAGCGCGGTCCCGGCAGCTGTGAAGAAGATCAGTAAGACAGGAGCTGCTCCGTCGTCATTGTCGAAAAATATGATGAAGATCAGCGTGGCAACCACGATGCCGGTGGCACCGCCAATCCCCATGCCACGCTGACGTCGCTTGATACGCTGGACCACCCTGGGCACCATAGCTGCCGGTAGTGGCAGTCCCACATGTTGGGCATGCTTCGCCAACTGCCCGCGCTGCGGATTGCGATTACCACCTTGTGTCAGGGCGGTGGCTGGGATAACGAAGCACACCAGAGCTATGACGATCCAGATCGCGATATTCATGACGAACCTTCCAATGTATCAATACAATAATCTTAGCGCCGCTCAAAGTATTGTGTCAATACAATCTTTCCGCCTCCAATTGCACACCTGGCAGAATACCTGAGTCTCTCTGACTCAACTTTCTTGCAAAATTTCATCAGGTTCGGAATAATCTCACTCAACGATGCGTTACTTGAGTTAGATGCACTCAACTTTAGAAGTGCGCCCGATGCGCACCTTTCACTAGGAGGACAAGAATGCCTGCATTTTTCGGCCCCGCCGGTTCAGATGGCGGATCCTTCGACGATTTCATTGCTCGCTTCCTGCAGGGCCAGCGCCCAGGACGACAGGCAAGCCCCGTCGATATTAACCGCTTACTGAGCAAGCGGACCCACGAGATTGTAACCAACGCTGCCAAATTCGCGGTAGAACGTGGTCAAACTGAAGTCGATGCACTACACATCCTGCGCGTCATGCTTGAGGAAGACCCGGCAGCAGCCGGCGTCCGCCAGGCTGGCGTCGAACCCAAAGCCATTATCAACGCTGTCGATGAGCAGCTGCCCGCTCCGGTCGAAGATCAGGGCGCCTCTGCTGCAACGCTAAATGGCTCCGCACAAAAAGTGCTCTTAGATGCCTACCAAGTGGCTCGCGGTATGGGGTCAACCTACATCAACCCCGAGCACGTCTTCTTCGCATTTGTGCTGAATCAGGACTCCCCCGCCGGTGGTCTGCTGGCTCAAGCCGGTGTGACCCCGCAGGCGCTGCAAGCCGGCGCGCAACAAGCACACGCCCAGCAAGCCGCGCACCAACAGGCTGGTGGCGACTCCGATGAGTCCATGCTTGAAAAATACGGACTCGATCTGACAGAAGAAGCCAAAGCCGGTCGCCTGGACCCAGTCATCGGCCGTGACCAGGAAATCGAACAAACCATTGAGGTCCTGGCACGTCGCACCAAAAATAACCCGGTATTAATCGGTGAAGCCGGTGTCGGCAAGACCGCCATTGTAGAAGGTCTGGCACAGGCGATCATCGAAGAAAAAGTCCCGGCACAGTTGAAGGGCCGCCGGGTGATCAGTCTGGATCTTCCCGGCATGATCGCCGGCACCCGGTACCGCGGGGACTTTGAAGAACGCCTGACCGGTGCGATCGAAGAGCTGGCGGAAGACAGCAATACGATCGTCTTCATCGACGAACTACACACCGTGGTCGGTGCCGGTGGCTCTGGCGAATCCGGTGGCATGGATGCCGGCAACATCTTGAAGCCCCGGCTTGCACGCGGTGACCTTCACATGGTGGGGGCAACCACGCTCAAAGAGTACCGCACCATTGAAAAGGACTCGGCACTTGAACGTCGTTTCCAGCCGGTTACCATAGGTGAACCCTCGATCGAGGACGCTGTGCAAATTCTGCATGGGCTGGCCGACCGATACGCCGATCATCACCAGGTGTCCTACACCGATGGTGCGCTGCGTGCCGCCGTTGAACTTTCCGATCGGTACATTACGGATCGGTTCTTGCCGGATAAAGCGATTGATCTGATTGACCAGGCCGGTGCGCGCTTGTCATTGCAGCGCGGTCCGGTGGATGGTCCAGCAACAGACGTTGAAGCCCTGCGCTCGAAGTTAGCTGAGTTGGAGGCCGAGAAGAATTCTGCCGTCAACGCCGAAAACTACGAACGTGCCGGGGAGCTCCGCGATCGAGTGCAAGAGGTCAGCCAACAATTGGCCGAAGCCGCCGCGCGCCCCGCATCAACCTCCTCGGTGATCGATGAGGCCGCGATCGCGCAGATGGTTTCTCGGGCCACCGGCATTCCTGCAGCACGGATGACCGAGGCGGAGAAATCCCGCCTGGCGCGGTTGGAAGCCGAGCTCCACGAACGGGTCATCGGCCAAGACGACGCGGTCACGGCGATTGCCCGAGCCGTGCGTCGTTCGCGCACCGGGATGGCGGATCCGTCGCGTCCGGTCGGTAGCTTCCTGTTCTTAGGTCCAACCGGTGTTGGGAAGACTGAGCTTGCCAAGGCTCTGGCTGAGTCGCTGTTCGATGACGAAGACGCCATGGTGCGTTTCGATATGTCGGAATTCGGCGAGCGCCACACGGTGTCTCGTCTGGTCGGTGCCCCTCCGGGCTACGTTGGCTACGATGAGGCCGGTCAGCTGACGGAGCAGGTGCGTCGTCGCCCATACTCGGTCATCCTGCTGGACGAAATTGAAAAGGCTCACCCGGATATCTTCAACCTGTTATTGCAGGTGTTAGATGATGGACGCCTGACCGATGGGCAGGGTCGCACCGTGGATTTCCGTAACACGGTGATTATTATGACCTCGAACCTGGGTTCGGAGCACATGTCTTCGAATGCGCCGCTAGGGTTCGTCTCCGGGGATGCTGAGAGCACTCAGCGTGATATCAAACAGAAAGTTATGGGCCGGTTGCGTGAATTTATGCGTCCGGAATTTCTCAACCGCATTGACGACACGTTGTTGTTCAACCCGCTGACCCGTGAGCAGTTGCGCGAGATCGTTGGCATGCAGCTGCAAGCCTCCGAACAGCGCTTGGCCGCCCAGGAGATCACTCTGGAAGTCGATCAAGCGGCTCGGGACTGGATTGCCGAAGAAGGCTACGAGCCAGCATATGGGGCTCGCCCGCTGCGTCGGGTCATTCAGCGCAAGTTGGATGATCAAGTGGCTGACCTGCTGGTTGCCGAAGCCGTTGAAGCCGGCGATACCGTCCAGGTCACGGTCGAAGATGATGCTCTGGTTGCCAAACCGATTCGAGCAGAAAAGACCATTGCCGCTTAACTCGAGCTCATAAGCGGTACAACCTCTACAGGCCGGGTGGTTGCTGTGTTGACAGCAACCACCCGGCCTGACGTCGTTAGGGGTTATTCTTGTTCGCTCATTGCTGGCAGATCAGAGAAGGAGTACGGCGGCCACGGCCCGAGATAGCGGATATCGATCCCCGGTTGAGCATCACGAATATCAGCCAGCTCGACACCTACCGCATCGATGTGAGCTCGGTGAACCAGCAGCGATGCGGTCAGCACGGTAACGCTACCCGGGGCCTTCCCCAGACGAGCGTTTTCGACCATATCTTCCGCTAACGCAACTAATCGTTGGCGGTATTCGGGATAGAGTTCGTCAGCCATGCGATCCGCCACCTGCTTGGTGCGCTCCTCAATCCGCTTTCGGTAGAGCCGTTGCACCCCGGCCGGCCGCGTCTGGGCCTCTTGGCGCATGTGCACAAGATCTTCATGCGAGGCCGTAGCGGCTTCTTCGTCCAGCGAGATGTCCACGCGTAGCTCGACGTAATCACGCAAGCGCTCGAGGTGGTCCCGAATGAGGGTCCCAGATCCCATCAGCCAGTGTTCGAGTCGCTGTGCGGCATTCTGTTCGGTTTCAGGGTCCGGCGCGACAATAACATTGAACGTCATCGGCAGCACCGTGCCGGCCACTTGCCAAGCTTCATCGACGACCTGACTGTGCTCGAGGATCCAACGTTGTACTTCGGAGTCGGGCCCCTGATACGGTTCGGTTTCCGACTCGTGTACAAGCGCGGTGATCCCGTCACTGGTGATCAACCGCAGCTGCGCGCCGTTGATGCCAGCTGGCACATCTGCGGTAGTGACACTGTCAGCGGGCACCAGCGCATACACGTATAACCCGGTGGCCATTACGGCATCGCCTGCCCTTCTCCTTGTGCTTCTTCTGCCCAACGGGCGGGGTTGATCAATTTATCGATAACCTCATCCACCACATCATCGAGTCCACGGTGTAAGTCTTCGACCGAAGCGGTAATCCCATGTTCAGCTTTGATTTCGTCCATCGCCTCATCGAGTTCCATGAGTGCGTCTCCGAGACGTTCTTGCTCTTCTTCCGTAAGGTCACCGCCCTCAAGACGGCGCACCGCTTGGGTTTCCAGTGCCTCTTGAATAACTTCAACTAGCGTCACGACGAGGGTCAACACCCCGTGTTTGAGACTGTTTTCATCGATTTCAAGCATCGGACCCCTCTTCCGTTTCGACACGCTGGGGTATCTTGGAACGAAACCTCTCTAACCATTGTTCAGGCTGGGCGATGGCAAGATACACGGCCGTGTTCTCACCCGTGAGGTACAGCACCGTAGTGTGACCGGAGGGTGCTTTCCGTTCAACGAGCTCAACACCGGTCAGTTCTTCCCAGGCCAGGTTGACTGCAGGGCGGGCATCAAGCGGCGCTTGCCAGATAATGCGCTGCTCATCTACTTTCAAAGATCCGCCACGCCAAGTTTCTCCGCTGGCCCGGGTCTCAAGTACCCAGGCATGAGTACTTGATTTGGACTCGCTGGCTGACGCTGCGGGAGCCCCGGGCAGTTTGACCATCGGTCGGGATTGTGCGATCAGCTCGCGCATGCGTTGTGGCGCAGCAGCAGAAAGCAGCGTTGTCGTACCGTCAGCTGTCTCCACGAGCAAGCGAGTGCGAGTCTCGGAACCGATGGTGCGCTCATCATGAAGATGTAACGCATCGATATGTGCCAGATCGGTTTCCCACAGCACTTCTTTTGGGTCACGTCGAAATACGACCAGGCGTTGGTTGGTCAGATACAGGCCGCCAGGGCGCCACGTTTTGGCGAAGTCTTCGTGATAGTGGCCGCCGGCCATTTTAGCCACAATTTCCTCGCCTTCGGCCAGTGGAAAGTGGCGTGCTACCGATTTGCGGACCCAAGCACGGGTCTTCTCGTCCCAGTCGCGCATCATGCCATATTCCAGCATGGTTTCCATGCCAGCGATGGTGGCGCGCAGATTGACTCCGATGAGCGGGATGTCGGCGACGGAGATGATCAAATCGACGTTTAGATAGGTACCCTTATCGAGCAAAACGGTGATGAGATCAGCCAGCGTTACATCGGGATTCCGGACAGGCTCCATTGGAACACTGGACTTCGGTGGACGAGATACCAGGTCACTCATGATTGCTTCCGTGCGGGTTCTTCTTGGTCCTCTTCTGTTTCCCCTGCTTGCTCATCCTCATTCGTTTCTACGGCCGGTGTGCTCGAATGATCCGATGACGAACTATTTTGGAGAGCTTGGGCGGACTGCCAGCCGCACCACGGACAGAATTCGTTAAGAAGTTTATCCACCGGTGAGCTTTTACCACACTCAGGACACGTTTCTTTCGTTTCGATTGCTTGTCTCCAGGCAACCGTGTCAGTATTCGTACCGGCGGGAAATTCCAGGCCGTAGCGGGCCGCGGTTTCAAATGATGCCAGGGCAGCTCGAATACGGATTCCCAGCAGTTCAACCCCGGCAACCGAGACCATGATGTCTGCATTAAGTACGAGGCCTTTGTCTAGTAGCGTCTCCACCACGTGAATGAGGGTGCCTTCACGGCTTCGTTGCGGTTCCATTCCGCGGTTGGGTCCACCACGTGCGACCGTCATGTAATGCAGCCTCCTTGAAGACCGAGTGGTTAATCGTCTTGGGTGCGGCCTCGGGAGTACCGAGACTTCCGAGAGTAACCGGTAAGGTCCCCGCTACCGTCGACATCCACCTCATATATGGCCATGATGTCGGCGGTATTGGGGATACGGGCAGATTCCACGACTTCAATCGTAACCCGCCACCCATCATCATGAGCTTTCAAACCCACGACGGATTCGGGCGTACGCGTGGTCAACAGCTGGAGTTGTTTTAACGCTGCCACGGTCGCTTTGCTGGCCGAAATTTTTGGCTTGGCTTGACGCTTTGTCGTGGTTTGTTCACTCTTCGAAGTGTCAGAGGAGCGCGCTAAACTCTTAGTTTGTGTGCGTTGTTTCGGCGCGGATTCCTCACTGGAGGAGCTCGGCCGTCGTGTCCGAGTCGTCTGACTCGTCTTCTTCGTCTCGCTACTGTCTTGCCGCTGTTCCGTCATGTTTCTGCCGATCTATTAGGGGTCAGCATTTGGGTAAGGGTTATTCCGCCTCGCGCCTGCGTGCCGTTAGCAGCCGCTGAACGAGTTCCTTTTCTTGCTCGGTCGCTTCCTCATCAGTAAGTCTGCCGTCCTCACGTGCTCGGGCGACTTCTTCGAGTTGCCGACGAATCGCTCCGGGATCATAGAACTGGCGCTCGGCTTCTTCTTTGAGTTGTTCAGCCACCCAAATAGTGCCCTTGATGGGGCCAAAAAATATGCCAGAAAATAACCCCATGTGCGTCCTTCCTGCTATTGCTCTCCTACGAAGTCGTATGGAGCCTGCGGACCGAGTAATTGAAAGTGTATTCTGCGATGCAGCTGTCCGGCTACACTCTCCAGAGCATTCTCAAATTCCGTTATGGTATCTCGATGCACTAAAACAGCGAGTTCAACAACGTCTTCGACCTGCCCAGCTTCTTGCTCTACAAGATCTTCGACGGTGGGTGAGACTGCATCAATGATTTGCTGCGCATGGTCGACGCGAAGCCGGTCGAAAGCACCTACGATAAGTTCGCCTAGCTCAATTCGCTCTTGCCTGGTCTCATCCTCGGTGGTCCCTGAAATGCGTTCCCGCAATCGTGCGACCTCGGGATCTTCTTCAATCAAGTCTCCCAAGACCGCATCGCGGATATAGCGGGCCCGCACAGTATATTGTGCGGCCCCGTCTAATCGCTCTAAAGCCTCCAAGTAGTTCGCTTCGTTCTCAACTAAGACCGTCTCGTGAAGCTCCTCAGCGGTCGGCACGATCGTGCCGAATGCCATTGGCAGTACCGGAATCTCAGCTGCAATAGCATCCAAGACAGTACTATGCGCCAAAAGGTTGTCAGGTGTTCCTATCTCTGCGTCCGGATCGACCGGGGTCACCACAACTGCCAAATCGTCGAATCGACTGACTTCCACGGGCGATTCTTCGACACCAACAAGCTGTGCCGGAGGCTCTGCAGAACCAGGAATAATCCCGTACACATATAGCTGGTCGAGCTCCTCGTTCACGGTCATTTATATCCTGTCTTCTCGTTATTCAGAGGATTGTTTTTGACGTCTGGGAGCGGCCTTCTTCGACCGTTCTTCATCTTCGTCATCGTCGTCAGAAGTCAGTGCATCTTTAATTCCTTCAACCGCTCCTCCGACTTTGCCTTTGGAGCCGCTCTCGGTGACACCTTCCAACATCTCGGTAAGGTCTTTACCGCCCTGTTGGGTCAAGTCCAGACGGTTTGTCGCTTCCGCAAACCGCAGGTAAGTGTCAACGCTCGCGATGACGATTCTGGCATCAATTGTCAGAATCTCGATCCCGACCAGCGAGACACGCACGTAGATATCGATGACTAATCCTTTATCAAGAATCATCTCGACAACATCTGCGAGCGAACTCGACGATGGACGATCAACGTAACTTCCCTGGGAACGTCGTGTCGGCGTTTGTGTCATGGTGTCTGCCTTTCGCTTAGTAGCATGGGCTGACTTCAAGCAGCCGGTTAGCTACTCTTTGGGGATTTCCGGGTCGTGCTGGATCGTTTGGTGTTTGAACTCGTCGTATTCTTGGAGCCGCCAGAGGAGCTCTTAGATCTGGATGATCTTGAGCTTCTTGACCGCCCACCGGTATTTTTCGTGCGACCGCCGGAAGATGAGTTCCTTGTGCCACCGGAAGTCGATTTCTTGGATGCACTCCGCGTAGATCTCGAGCGCGTCGAAGATTTCGTATCGGAAGTTTCTTCGCCGTCGTCTTCGGAAGCATCTTCAGCTTCTTCTTCGTCGGCGGGCTCTTCCTCAGCAGCTGGTTCTTCGTCTTCAACGGGCTCTTCTTCGCCCGCCTCTTCCTCCGGAGCTTCCTCTTCTTCTGCTGGTTCGTCGCCGGCTGAGGCTGCTTCCGAGTCCTCTTCTACAGGCTCTTCGTCTTCAGCAGGTTCTTCTTCAACAGCTGCTTCATCGTCCTCGAGAGGTTCTTCCTCAGCTTCAGGCTCCTCATCTTCAACGGGCTCTTCTTCGCCCGCTTCTTCCTCGAGAGCCTCCTCTTCTTCAACCGGCTCTTCGTCCTCTATAGGCTCTTCTTCAGCAGGTTCTTCTTCAGCAGTGGCTTCGTCCTCCTCGAGAGGTTCTTCCTCAGCTTCAGGCTCCTCATCTTCAACGGGCTCTTCTTCGCCCGTCTCTTCCTCCAGAGCTTCCTCTTCTTCAGCTGGTTCTTCTTCAGCTGCTTCCGAGTCCTCTTCTACAGGCTCTTCGTCCTCAGCTGGTTCTTCCTCGGCGACTGGCTCTTCGTCTTCAACGGGTTCTTCTTCGCCCGTTTCCTCCTCGAGAGCTTCCTCTTCTTCTGCTGGTTCTTCTTCAGCTGCTTGCGAGTCTTCTTCTACAGGCTCTTCGTCCTCAACGGATTCTTCGTCGACGGGTGCTTCTTCAGATGCCTCATCTACCGGTTCTTCTTCTTCGCCAGATGCTGCTTCCTCAGTTGAGTCCTGGTTTGTGTCTACGGACTCGTCCTGGGTTTCGGCGTCGGTACCGTTCTCGGCTTCTTCTTGTTGGGCTTGTTCTTCCTCAACGACTTCTTCGTGAGTCCGCACGACTTCAGAATCACGAATTTCTCCGCGCCAGCCTTCGACACCGTCCGGGTCAAGGATGGTCTTCGTCATAACCTGGCGGACGTAGCGCTTGAATTCAACCTGCACACGGCGACCAACGGCTCGCCAGATGTTGCCGGTTTTCTCCATGAAACCTTGTGGGTAGTACTCCACCACCGCGACGATACGAGTCAAATTCGGTGTCAGTTCGTGGAAGGTCACGGCACCGTCAAAGTAGCCCTTCTGACCTGTCGAGCGCCAGACGATTTGTTCGTCCGGGACCTGTTGAATGATCGTTGATTCCCATGTGCGGTGGGACCAGAACACCTGGCCCTTGAAACTGAGCTTTTCGTCGGATTTTTGGTCGACGTTTTCGACTTTTTTCATAAAGTCGGTCCAGTCTTGGAACTGTGTCCACTGGTTATACGCGACGGAAACGGGGACACCAACATCAACGGATTCAACGATGTTCGTGACTTTCTGTTTCTTTCCGCCACCGCCTTTGGAGCCGCCGCCGAAAGCTTCCTTGACTTGTTCTTTGGCACCGGTCGCAGCTCCAGCGAGGCCGGCTTTGAGAGGCGAATCTCCTTCAGCCAGTTTTTCAGCACCTTTTGCTGCGGCTTGGCCCATGGGGCTCTCACCGGAACTCATGCGATCAACAAAGTCGTGGACCTTGTCCCCGACACCTTTGAGCGCATTTTCTCCCCAAGCGCTGGCAAATTCGGAGACATTCGATTTGAGTTCATCAAGCGGAAGCGAGTCTA
>CALBOC010000352.1 GCA_937896705.1 uncultured Micrococcaceae bacterium
CATCGATCAGAGAATAGAGGGTAGTCTGACCGATGGATCAGTACCGGTCTATTATTACAGACATTGGTAGCAATTTGCTAATTGCCCCCGTGTTTGCTTACAAAACGTGTGCTTCTTCGCTGGTGGCCACTCCACGAGTATCAAAGAAGAGCTTCGCTTTTGGCGCCAGTTCAGCGATCTTGTACTCTCGGTGAGCTTGCAGCAGGATCACAATGTCTGCCTCTTCGACCGATTGTTCAAGATCTGCAACCGATTCATGTTCGGTTCCGTTGATAGACCAGGTTGGCACGTTGGCATCGTGATAGGAGACAATTGCGCCCTTCTCTGCCAGACCAGCCCCGACGGGAATCGCCGGTGAGTGTCGCTGGTCAGAAATATTGGCTTTATAGCTAACACCTAGTAGAAGGACTTTGGACCCGTTGAGCGACTTCTGGTGTTGGTTCAGCAGGTCCTGAACGCGTTGAACCACGTAGTTCGGCATCGAGTTGTTAATGTCTTCGGCCAGATCCACGAAGCGGAAGGGGTGACCTAGCGCTTTTCGTACAGAATAGTTCAGATAGCTCGGGTCGATGGGGATACAGTGGCCACCGACACCAGGACCTGGGTAGAAGGCTTGAAACCCGAACGGTTTGGTCTTGGCAGCCTTGATGACTTCCCAAATATCGATACCGAGTTCGTGACTGAATTTTGCCATCTCGTTGACCAGGCCGATATTGATGTGACGGTAAGTGTTTTCGAGAAGTTTTGCCGTTTCGGCTTCTTTAGCGCCCTTGACCTTGACTACTTCTTCAATGAATTGGCTGTAGAACGAGACCGCGAGATCGCCGGATTCATTCGTAACTCCGCCGACGACTTTTGGCGTGTTTTCTAACGTGTAGGTCTTATTGCCCGGATCGATACGTTCCGGAGAGAAAGCAAGGTAAAAATCTTCGTCAAGCTTCCTGCCGTCAGCTTCCAGCACAGGCTGGAGTAGTTCTTCTGTGGTTCCGGGATAGGTGGTCGACTCAAGGATGACCAGCGATTTACGGCGCAGATTGTCGGCTATGGACGCGGTGGCCGCTTCCACGGCTTGGAGATCCGGCCGGCCTGCGTCGCCCAGCGGCGTGGGGACACAAATGACAATGACGTCAGCTTCTTGGATGACGCTGTTGTCAGTCGTGGCCTGGTACCCCTTCTCCAGCATTCCCTTGAGCACAGTGTCAGGAATATCCTCAACGTGGGATACCCCAGCATTCAAGTCATCAACGATTTTCTGGCTCACATCGAGCCCAGTGACGTTAAATCCTGCATTGCTGGCTGCTCGGGACAGCGGCAAGCCAACATAACCTTGACCTATTACAACGAGATCTTTCACGCGGTTTACTCCAAACCAATGTTCTTCACGAAACATACTTTGCATCGTGGAAATTTAACCACAGATAAAGCACGTCCGATGGAATTACGTAGCTGCGATTCCGGGCGTACTCAAGGAAATTAATCCTCGCTCTGAGGATTTATTTCAGATATTTGTCAAAACCCTTCGGCAGGTTGAGCTGCGAAGGATCAAAATCTTTGGGATCGGCTCCGGCACCAAAGGCTGAGCCGATTTCCTGCGAAGCTTTCTTAGCGGCGCGTTCTTGTTCTTTGAGGGCCTCTGCTTCAGCACGAGCAGGGTTACCGAAGCGCTGTTGTTTGCGGCTCTTCCCCTTGCCTTTACCTTTACGTTGGCTCTTTCGTCCGCCAGCTGGTGCTCCGCCAGGCATACCGGGCATTCCTGGCATGCCGCCACCGGCTGCCATACGCTTCATCATCTTCTGAGCCTCGCGGAAGCGTTCAAGCAGGGTGTTAACTTCGGAGACATGGACTCCCGAGCCTGCCGCAATTCTTGCGCGGCGTGAACCGTTGATCGATTTAGGAACGTTGCGTTCATACGGCGTCATCGACTGGATGATCGCTTCGATGCGATTGACTTGTGAGTCATCGAATTGTTCCAGCTGTTTCTTCATACCCTGGGCGCCGGGCATCATCATGAGCATCTTCTTCATCGAGCCCATTTTTTTGAGCTGTTGCATCTGCTCTAAGAAGTCTTCAAGGGTGAAGTCTTCTTGATCGGCAAACTTCTGCGCCATTTTTTCTGCAGAAGTTTTGTCGATCGTCCGCTCGGCCTGTTCGATGAGTGACAACACGTCACCCATGTCCAGGATCCTGGAGGCCATGCGGTCAGGGTGGAACACTTCAAAGTCATTGAGACCTTCACCGGTGGAAGCGTACATGATCGGCTTACCGGTGATGTATTTGACCGATAGCGCGGCACCACCACGAGCGTCGCCATCCATCTTGGATAAGACGACACCGGTAAAGCCGACACCTTCGTTGAAGGCCTGAGCAGTGGCGACTGCGTCCTGACCGATCATTGCATCGATTACAAAGAGGACTTCATCAGGATTAGTTGCAGTACGGATATCTGCAGCCTGCTGCATCAACTCTTGGTCGACACCGAGACGCCCCGCTGTGTCAATAATGACCACATCGTGTTGGCGGCTCTTCGCTTCTTCTAGGCCTGCCTTGGCGACTTCGACAGGATCGCCTGTGGGATCTTCGTGTTCAGAGGACACCCCGGGATGTGGGGCGAAAACGTGGACGCCGGCGCGCTCACCGTTAACCTGGAGCTGCTTTACCGCATTCGGGCGCTGCAAGTCGGCCGCCACAAGCATGGGGGCGTGGCCTTCTTGTTTTAGGTGTTTCGAAAGTTTTCCGGCCAGAGTCGTTTTACCGGCACCTTGCAGACCGACCAGCATAATAACCGTGGGCGGGGTCTTCGCCAGCTGTAGTGTGCGAGTCTCGCCGCCGAGGATTTCTTCCAGCTCGTCCTGGACGATCTTGACGACCTGCTGGGCGGGGTTCAGTGCCTCGGATACTTCTTCCCCCAGGGCACGTTCTTTGACGTGCTTGATGAACTGACGCACCGCTGGTACCGCGACGTCAGCATCTAGCAAGGCACGCCGGATCTCGCGTGCGGTTGCATCAATATCTGCCTCTGTCAGCCTGCCCTTACCGCGAAGGTTTTTGAAGGTTGAGGACAGACGTTCCGTCAAAGAATTGAACA
>CALBOC010000353.1 GCA_937896705.1 uncultured Micrococcaceae bacterium
CTGCGGTCACCGTGACAGTAGCCTGCTCGGCCTTGGCAATCTTGTCGTCATCGGTTTCACGGTCATCTTCAGTAATTTCGCCGCCTGCAGTTACATTGAGTTCCTGAAGTTCGCTATCAACCACGATTTCGACCTCATATCGCTCAGTGTTATCATCATCGCGATCAATACTGACGATGAAGCCGTCGGCATATTCTGCCTCGACCGCCGTCACGACATCAAACACCGGATCGCTCCCCATCGGCTCGGCATCATCGGCCTGCGTAGTAGCGTCGTCAGGAGAAGCCCCCTCGGTCGTGGTGGCATCGTCAGTGGCCTCTTGCTGGTCATCGCCAGTGGTGCCTTGTGTTTCATTCGGGTCGACTGTTTCGACTTCCTGATCTGGCGGCTGCTGGTCGCCAGCATCGTCGGTAGTGCAGGCGCTCAGCATGCCCAGAGCGGCTACTCCAGCCAGTCCGATGAATAGCTTCGAGCGGCGAGCGTTGATGTTCGTCAGCATAAAACTCCTAGCCTTCCTTGAGATTTTCATTTCATGTTATTTATCGAAGATTGGCCTGAAAAGGTCCAACTGGTTCTCAGTGTAGCCACGGGCACTTTCAGGTACGAGACATCGCCGCCCAGTAATTTGCGCCTCCTTAGAATGGGCAGCTCCCAGCCCGTCCGGCAGGTTGGAAGGAATCGTGTTTTATCCACAGAGCTTACGCCGCTGTTGGGCCGTCCGCACTGCCTCGGCATAGACTATGGACATGGCAGGACGCATCACTCGGGAATCCATCGACAAGGTACTTGAAGCAACAGACTTGAAAGCAGTTGTTGAAGAACATGTATCACTTCGCACTGCCGGCATCGGCTCCTATAAGGGGCTGTGCCCGTTCCATGACGAACGCTCCCCATCGTTTCATGTCACGCCATCCAAGGGTTTTTACCACTGTTTTGGGTGCCAAGAATCTGGTGACGCGATCAAGTTCATCATGGAAACCGAACACACGTCTTTTTCCGAAACTGTAGAACTCCTGGCAGCGCGAACCAACATTAGTCTGGAATACGAGGAAGGTGTCGCGCCTGAACAGCAAACTGTGGCGACCCGACAACGCCTGTTGCAAGCGCACCAAATTGCCGACGAGTATTATCAGCAAGCGCTGACCTCTCCGGCGGCCGCGCACGCCCGAGCTTTCCTCCACGAGAAAGGGTTCACCCAACAAGACGCCGAGTTATTTGGGGTGGGGTATGCCCCAGACGGGTGGAACGAGCTGCTGTCACATTTACAACAGCGTGGCTTCACTCTTGAAGAACTCACGGAGACCGGGCTATTTTCAGAAGGCCGTCGGGGGCTGTATGACCGTTTCCGGAACCGACTGATGTGGCCAATCAAAGACATGACTGACAATACAATCGGGTACGGTGCTCGTCAGCTGGATGAAAATGACAAAGGTCCGAAGTACCTCAATACGCCAGAGACCCCGCTGTATAAGAAATCCCAAGTGCTCTACGGCCTCAATATCGCCAAAAAACACATTGCGCGGGCACGTCAGCTGGTGGTCGTTGAAGGATACACCGATGTCATGGCAGCGCATCTTGCCGGCATCCAAACCGCCGTGGCAACCTGTGGGACGGCCTTTGGGGAAGGACACGTCAGGATCGCTCGGCGGCTCATCACCGATGACGGCTCTGGTGGCGAAATCATATTCACTTTCGATGGTGATGAAGCGGGACAGAAGGCTGCCATGCGAGCCTTCGAGTTTGATAATCAGATCGTAGCGCAGACTTTTGTCGCGGTAGCTCCTGAGGGGCAAGATCCCAACGATTTGCGGCAACACTATGGTGACGAAGCCGTCCGGGAACTCATCGAAGGCAGAACACCACTGTTTGAGTTTGCTATCCGAACACGGCTCAAGGAATACAACCTCGACTCCGTGGAGGGACGAACAGGTGCTCTGCATTATGCAGCACCAATAGTCAAAGAGATTCGCGACCCGATCATGCGTGATGGGTACATCCGCGAATTAGCCGGTTGGTTAGGCATGGACGTAGATGTTGTGCATCAAGTGGTTCAACGCGCTACAAAAGCCACCAGCCCTCGTAGACCTGCGGAGCCGTCTGACCCGCAGCAGAGTGCAACCGGACCTCAAATGTTCCGTCCAGACCCGCGTGATCCAGTTGCCAGGATGGAAAAAGAGGCGCTGGAAGTGATTTTGCAGCGTCCTGAAACTTTGTCACAAGAGCAATGGAAAGCTTTATACAGTTCGTCCTTCAAAGTACCGGTGTATAACGCGATCCAAACGGCAGTGTTGGCTGCGGCACGGAACGCTCAGGACACCACCAACTGGGTCCAGCACGTGACGGATGAAGCGCCCGGTGACCTGTATTCATTCGTCACTGAGCTCGCAGTTGCGCCCCTGCCAGCATCTTCAGAAGAAGAAGTCATTCGGTACTCGCGGGACATCATGAATCGCTTACTAGAAATGCAGATTACTGAACAGAAAGCAGAGCTCATCGGGAAGCTTCAGCGGTGGGATTCGCAAGAGGATCCCGTAGGATTTCAGGCCATCCAACAGCGCTTAGTTGAACTTGAAAACCAACGGCGTTTCCTGCGCCCGATTGACTAACTATCATCGGGGCAGAAAACGCCGTCGTAATACGCCAACATAGTGTTTTGGTGGGACCTCAAGGGTGTGAAGTTCTAGGGGTGGGGAGGTGCTGTCAGAGAGCCCAGGAAACGGTGTTAGCGGCTAGTCCAAGAGACGTGGCGTTGCTTTCGCCTGCGCCTTCTACATCAGTGCCTTCCTCAGCGGGATCCTCTTGCATCGGATCCTCCGCTGGGTCCTGGTTCGGGTCTTCTGCTGGATCCTCCATGTTTGGATCCTGAGCCGGATCCTCTTGCATGCCTGGCTCTGCAGGCTCTTCTTCTGGGCTGGTGTCCTCCGCACAAGCGGTAAACAGCGCAAGTGCGGCAACTCCTGCGAAACCGGCGTACAGCTTGGAACGTTTAGAATTCGTTATCTTAAACACGGGGTTTATCTCCTTCGTTCTGTCAGTTCTTTCGTTGTATGTGGTTTTCAGCGATGGTCCTCGAGAGGCCCAATCTGCCAAAAAGTCTATCTGGTCACATTCGCTTTTTGCAGTATCGAGTAATGCGCAGGCCCATCGGAAAGCTCAAGATTCCATCGATTCGACATCAGGAAAAGGAGTCTGCTATAGTATTCATTTGTTGCCTTCCCCCATAGCTCAACGGCAGAGCACTCGACTGTTAATCGAGGGGTTACTGGTTCGAATCCAGTTGGGGGAGCGATCAGACCCCGTCCGTGAGGACGGGGTCTTCTAATTTAAAATGTTCCGGGGGGCTCCTAGATCGTTGCGGTAGTGCGCAATGAGGGCTTCATGTATCGCTGAATTTGGTTGTTCTGCCTTGATACCTCTGGCGACTCATTCACTAAGGAAACCCGCATTGAGCGGGCGTCCGCTGGCCGCTCTGACCGCTGTTAGGGGAGTAGTGGCAGGTCTAGTGGTTCGCTATAAAATCACCCAGTGCTCGTTCAGAAGATTCACACAAACCTCTAAGGCATGCTGGCGTGTGTCGCACTACGCTGTTATCGCGCAGTCGAGGGTGGAAATTTCGGTCGAGCGACGATTGCTAGGGTGCCTTGGCGTAAGGGAGGCTAGAGATATGTGGATCGGCTGGAATGAATTCGACATATTGCTCGGCGACGTGCACTCCCTCAAATCTAAGCGGTCTGTCGTGCGGCCCATCGTGGCTGAAATTCGAAAGCGGTTTCAGATCTCAGTTGCCGAAGTTGAAGACGCAGAACTTTATCAGCGCGCTCGAATCGGAGTCTCTTTGGTGAGCGGCGATAGAAGCTATGTCGCAGAAACTTTGCAGAGGGTTGAAGAGGCGGTAGCCCATCGACCGGAAATAGAATTGCTCTCGTCAAAAATGCGCCTTGTGCACTCCACAGACTTCTAAATCCGAACAGACCTTCGGGTTTTGATGTCTGTCGGCATTCAAGGGTTGCATCAAGCATCACAAAACATCAGGCTAATAAAATAGAGCACGTATATAAGATGGTTGTCCTCCGGTTTATACTGGTCAGACAGAGCATCATAGATTTGACCGCATCACATATGAAGGTAGTGACTAATGACCACCAATGGCGCACGTCAGGTGACGACTAAAACTCGGATGAGTTCGCTGCTTGATTTGCTGGCGACCATCTTCCGGCTAATTCCGAAGCAACTCAGTGACAATCTGATGCTGGTGAGCGGGCAACTGAAATCTAAGGGGATCCGCACTGGGGCCGGAGTTGGCGTGACGCTCCTAGGCCTGGTTTTTGGTTCAATAACTTTCATCGCCCTGGTGGTAGCCCTGATTGGCAGCTTCATGTCAGAGACGCCGCTGTGGCAGACCTCGCTGTGGGTAGCTCTTGGAGCTTTTGTCCTCATGCTTGTCTTGCTCGGGGTCGGTTTCTTCATTATTCGCTCCAGCTTCCCGCTGATCGCGCCCGAAATCATTCAAGGCATGAAGCATGATGTGGGTTATATCTTGAAGGGCAATGCCTTTAACCCCGCAGAGTTTGATCGGCTAGAAGAAGAGCGACGTCACCAACGTCAGGTCGAGAAACAGCGACGCCAGGAACAAGCAAAACGTGCCAAAAAAGAGCATAAGCAAGCGGTACGACGTGGCGAGGCTGCAGAATCGCTTCCCCAAACAGAACCGACAGAAGCTCAGATCCGGCATCGTATGGAGCTTCGTCGTAAGCACCTAGGTGATATTCGCACCGGTGTGGATGAGAAGACAGATTTCCGAGCCCAGTTTAATACCTTTACACGCCATGCGACCGGCAAAGTTCCTACCGACAACGTTGAACAAGCTACTTCACCGCTTGCAGCACATCATTCTGCCGCACGAGCAGGGGAGAAGGTTAACGATGGGGTCGAATACGTCAAGGATCGGTGGCAACCTCTGACCGTGCTCGGCGCCTCGGTGACGACCGCAGCAATCTTGTTGCGCCGGCTCCGCCGTCGCTAGGCTCCTGAGCCGCTAGGAGTTACTCATCATTTCGAGGTTGCTGTGAAGGGGCGGTCAGCCCAACCACCCAAAGACAACGATGATTCAACAATCACGAACAACTGGCTGACCATCCCCAACGCGGTCACGTTGGCTAGGCTCCTGCTGGTTCCCGTCTTTGTCTGGCTGATGTTCCACGATGAATACTGGATCGCACTGATCACACTCATCGTCCTCTTCTCAACCGACTGGATCGACGGCTTCCTTGCCCGTGCCCTCAACCAAGTATCCACGGTGGGCCAGTGGCTTGACCCACTGGCAGACCGGTTATCGCTGTGGGTGGTAGTCATTACGGTCGTGCTGTCGGGTTTGGCGCCGCTGTGGCTCGTTTTTGCGTTGGTCATCCCAGACCTTATTTTGGCCGGGGTCATGGCAGTCATTTACGCGGGGAACCCCAAAATGCGAGTCACCCTCTTAGGCAAAGCCCGCACGGCAGCTCTGATGGTCGGGGTGCCGGTCCTACTGTTGGCCGAGGCCCCTTTTCTGACAGATCAGCACTTCTGGCACACGCTAGCCATCGTGATTCTTGCGCTGGGAGCCCTGGGCCATATTCTGGCAAGCCTGGATTATCTTTTCCATGGGATACAAAATGCGCGCAAGATGCGCAAAGCAAATCTCGATCCACGCGACAAAACAGATCGCGAAACATTCCTAGAGTCTGTCTAATCCTGTGGGTCCATTAGCTGTCTTTTCAGTGAATTTTTGCCACTACAGCCCCGGGTGGAGCAAAACAGTGCTTTAGGATCTGAACGTGCCCTAGGATCAACACGACACCAGAAAACATGAGGAGCTAAAAGAACTGTGCCAGAACACCAAGACACGCCGTTCCGAGTGCTCATCGCTGCCGACACGTATCCGCCACACGTCAACGGAGCGGCGAAGTCGTGTTTTCGTCTGGCGACGGAACTTACCGCTCGAGGGTATGAGGTCCATGTTGTGGCGCCGCGTGACACCCCCGGTGCGGATACCGTCGAATACCAGCCGGAAGCCACGATTCATCGGTTGAAATCTTATGCCGCACCAACACACGAATTCTATCGCTTAGTGATGCCCTGGTACGCAAACCGGACAATCGATGAGCTCATCGTGCAACTTGCTCCAGACGTGATCCACGCCCAATGTCACTATATGATTGGTGACGCTGCTATCACGTCAGCTGACCGTCGTCGTATTCGGCTGATTTGTACGAACCACTTCATGCCGGAAAATTTGGATCCCTTCATCCCAGGACCGCAGTTTTTCAAAAACATTGTGTCCCGACGCTCGTGGTATGACATGGGTCGACTCATGCGCAGAGCAAATATTGTTACTACACCGACACCGTTATCGGCAAAAAGCATGGGCGAAAATGCTCAACTCGATTATGTCCTGCCGGTCTCAAATGGCATCGACGTCGCAAAGTATGAGGCTCAAGCTCATGAACGCATCACCCCCCACCCGCATCCGACCGCGTTATTTGTGGGACGTTTGGCGGTGGAGAAGAATGTCGATGTGCTGTTAAAGGCCCTGACCCTGACAGACCCAGCTCTTAACATTCACGCTGAGATCATTGGCGATGGCGAACAACGTGACTACTTGTACCGGCTCGCAAGGGAACTGGATGTCGCGGATCGGGTCCGTTTCCGCGGCTTAGTCTCTGACGAAGAACTCCGGGAAGCGTATCTACGGGCCGATGTATTCACCCAACCGTGCACGGCAGAACTCCAGTCATTGGCCTCCCTCGAAGCCATGAGCGCTTCCACCCCCGTGGTCCTGGCGAACGCGTTGGCTCTGCCACATCTGGTCTCCGAAGGCGTCAACGGGTATCTCTTTGAACCTTATAACGCCCAAGACATGGCGAAAAAACTCAATCGAGTCCTAGGCGCTTCACCCCAACAGCGTCAGAAGATGGGCGAAGCATCACACCGATTCGCCTCCAAGCACGCATATGGCAACGTCATCGACATCGTCGAAGAAATGTATCACGGTGCCACGTCAGACGAGGTCGCGGGGATGCTTTCAGGAGCCAACCTGCGCTAGACTATGTGATCGTGCCGCCTGTCGTCCGCCCTTCTGGGGCTAAGGCAACACTTCAGGCGAACATGAGGGGCGTTAGCTCAGTTGGTTAGAGCAGAGGACTCATAATCCTTTGGTCACCGGTTCAAGTCCGGTACGCCCTACTTTTCGCGAATGGAGTGAGCATGCGATTCTTCATGGACGGTCGCTACATCCGAACTGATTATCATGATGGCATCTCGCGTTTCAGCCACTCTCTGATTCATGCGGTAGCGCGAATAGCTCCGCCGACCGTGATCATTCATGATCCCGCTCAGCGTGCTCTGCTCCCTGAAGATGTCGACCTCGTGGAGCTGTCGCCGCCTACTTCGGTGTTCGAACCGCTGGCGGCCCGACGTCTCAACGTTTATCGGCCCGACGTCGTGTTTTCGCCCATGCAGACTATCGGTTCGACTGGACGCACCTTCGGTTTGATCCTGACGCTGCATGATCTCATCTATTATCAGCACCGGACGCCACCCAAGAACCTGCCGCAATTCATCCGAGCGCTCTGGTACGCCTATCATCTGACCTACGTACCGCAACGCTTGTTGCTCAACCGCGCCGATGCCGTTGCAACCGTCTCTCAGACCTCCCAACGACTCATCCGAAAACACCGGCTCACATCTAGACCGGTACACGTGATCTCAAATGCGCCACCTGAAGTACAAATACCGCGCGACCCGACTCGTCGGCGCGACAAATCGCTGGTGTATATGGGCTCCTTTATGGAGTATAAAAACGTTGAGCTCCTGATCCAAGCGATGCAACACCTGCCTGCATACCAGTTACATCTGTGCTCTCCTATTACCCCGACCCGACGAGCTGAGCTGCTCAACGTAGCTCGCCGCTATGATGTCGGCGACCGGCAACTGGTGTTCCACGATGGTATTGCGGATGACTCGTATCGCCAGTTGTTACGACGCTGTACCGCATTGGTCACCGCATCACGTTCCGAGGGATATGGACTACCCGTGGCCGAAGCGATGGCCGAGGGTACCCCCGTGATACTTTCAAATCTCGAAATTTTCCAAGAAATCGCCGGGCTAGACAATCCAGGCGCCTTGTTTATCGATGCTGACGCGACGAACCCCGCCCGACAATTCGCGAATCAGGTGCTTCGATTAGAACACGACAGCACATTCACTGCAGCATCTCGAGGAGCCGTCGAACAGGCTCGATCATTTCGGTGGGAACAATCGGCCCGCGAGCTGCTCCGTATTGCCCAGGAGATCCATCAACGCCGCATCCGGGGGCCAGCCTATGATGCTGGATCAGTGTGAATCGGCCACAGAATCGAGGGTTCAGTCCAACCCAAGATGAATGCCGGATCAATATATAAGTCGCGTCTCGTGGAGCCGATACGCCAGGCATCCGGTTTTCGAACGCCCCAGTGCACGCACTGGACTTCGCAATGACTCACGCCCTTGGACAGTTCACCAAGCTGTTGCCCTTGGCTCACCGTGTCACCGGCCTGGAGGTCAGATTCCACTGGTTCAAAAGACGACAACAGCCCGTTGGCGTGCCGGATCGTGATTACAGGCCTATCAACCACCGTGCCGACAAACGTGACCTCGCCCGCAGTGGGTGCCACGATCTGTTGGGTCGCTGACCGAAGGTCAAGACCACGATGAGCTGCTGACCACGGCATCTGCGGCGGGATGAAACTATGGACGATATCGGCTTCGCCGGCGCCGACTATCGGCGGTACCCAGTGTTCACTGGATGCCGCACTTGTTTGTGTTGCATCGGAGGCCGCCACACCAGGGGACCACCACGACAGCAGGATCATTGCATTGACAAGCACGACGACAACAGCCCAGAGGCCCGACGGAGGACGAGGCGAGGGTGACGTGCTCAAGGACGAGGAGTACATATTGGCTAGTGTGATCGGTTCAATCGCCGGGCGGTGAGCCATCGTCGGCGCTGGGGATATCACACCGTCCCACCCAGCCGCTGTGGAAAGAGTATGCTATTGAATGTCTGCACATGCATATCGCCCGGTACTTCAACAATGAAGGTGCCGGTGAAGGTGAAGGAGCAATCATGGCTGTAGTAACGATGCGTGAACTATTAGAATCTGGTGCGCACTTTGGGCACCAGACCAGTCGGTGGAATCCGAAGATGAAGCGTTTTATTTTCACCGAACGCAACGGTATTTACATCATCGATTTGCAACAATCCCTGTCGTTGATCGACCAGGCGTACGAATTCGTCAAAGAGACCGTCGCACACGGTGGCAGCATTCTCTTTGCCGGGACGAAAAAACAAGCGCAGGAATCCATCGCAGAACAGGCCACGCGAGTCGGGATGCCATACGTCAACCACCGCTGGTTGGGCGGTATGCTGACTAACTTTGCTACAGTGTCGAAACGCGTCGATCGAATGAAAGAACTTGAAGAGATCGACTTCGAAGACGTTGCCGGTTCTGGCCACACGAAAAAAGAGCTGCTCCTGTTGGAGCGTGAACTCCGTAAGCTGCAAGCCAGTCTGGGTGGGATTCGCGATATGAGTCGAACTCCGTCTGCGCTCTGGGTGGTAGATACGGAAAAGGAACACCTAGCCGTTGACGAGGCGAACAAACTGGGCATCCCGGTCATCGCTATCCTCGATACCAATGCCAACCCAGACCAAGTGACCTACCCAATCCCGGGCAATGACGACTCCATTCGTTCCGTCACGCTGTTGACCCGTGTAATCGCGGACGCCGTGGCCGAAGGCTTGATGGCTCGACACGGTCAAGGCGACAACGCAGAGCCCATGGCCGAATGGGAACGAGAGCTCCTGCAAACCGATGCCACCAGCGGTTCAACCGATGCCCCTGATAAGCCGGTGCTGTCCGTACTGCAAGCTGTTGAGTCCGCGTATCCGAATAGCATCCTGGTTGAAGTCGAACAGGAAGATGACGGCGCATCCTACGAGGTGGAGCTCGTTCATGAGCAACAGCTCTACGAACTAGATGTCACTCCCGCCGGTGAGATTTCGGTGGATGAGGTCGACTCAGACGATGAAGATATTCAGCGCGCATCGCAGGTGACCGTCTCGCTCCGAGATGCCCTGCGTCAGGCTTTAACCCAGCATCAGGACGCCACGCTGGACTCGATCGAACTCGAAGAAAAAGACGGTGCGCTGTACTGGGAAGTCGAATTGAAAGATACCCAAGGCCAAGACATTGAACTGAATATCCCGGCCGCAGGTGAAAATTCCAAATAACTCCGCGACACCCATGCCCAGGCGTGGTACGTCGTGACGGCATAATGCGCCGGTAGACCTGAGGTCTCGGGCGTGTGTGAAGCGTCACACGGAGGTAAAATTCGTGTGCGCTATAGGGTATGCTTGACAAAGCAATTGTGTGCCCACCTTGGTGGGCGCCTAATTGACTACGCGCGTGAGTGTGCAACCCCAGCGTTGCAGTTACACCCGTCGGTCCAGAGGAATCTGGTCAGCGGTGCTTCCCGAACT
>CALBOC010000354.1 GCA_937896705.1 uncultured Micrococcaceae bacterium
TCACGTTGCACGACTTCACCGTTACGACGCCGCGTACGGCTGCGTGAACGGCGTGGTTTCTGGCTTCCACCTTGGTTCTCGCTGCGTTGCGACTCGGTGGCGCCGCCACTGCGTTGTCGTTGGCGTCCACGGCCCTGACCGCCGCCCTGGCCGCCTTTGCCGCCGCTCCTACCGCGACCGCCACGGCCACCCTGACCGCTGCGCCCACGCTGTTGCTTATCGGGGCCACCCAGTTCTTCCTGGGCCTCAGCATCGAGCCCGGCGCGGGTCCGTTGTGCTTTGGGCAATCTGCCTTTAACACCCTGTGGGATGTCGAGGTCCTCGTAGAGGTGTGGGGAGGCCGAGTACGTCTCGACGGGTTCGACTTGTTCGATTTCTAATGCTTGAGCAATCATGCGCCAGCGGGGCACATCTTCCCAGTCGACCAGCGTCACGGCAATGCCTTTGTGGCCGGCACGACCGGTACGGCCAATCCGGTGTAGGTAGGTCTTTTCATCTTCAGGCGCCTGGAAGTTATAGACGTGGGTGACTTCTTCGACGTCAATCCCGCGGGCGGCCACATCGGTGGCGACCAGTACGTCGATCTTGCCGTTGCGGAACGCCCGCAATGCTTGTTCACGAGCACCTTGGCCAAGATCGCCGTGCAGGGCACCGGCGGCGAAACCGCGGCGTTCGAGTTCTTCAGCAACTCGTGCGGCGCTGCGCTTGGTGCGGGTAAAGATAATAGTCAGGCCGCGATCGCGGGCCTGCAGGGAGCGTGCTAAGAGCTCGTCTTTATCCATGTGGTGGGCGCGGTAGACCAGCTGACGGATATCACCTTTGACTAAGGACTCATCTGCCGGGTCGGAAGCCGAGATGTGGGTGGGTTGGACCATGTAGCGGCGAGCCATGGTGATCACGGCGCCGGGCATTGTGGCCGAGAACAACATGGTCTGACGTTTCTCGGGGATCTGCTGCAGGAGGGTCTCAACATCTGGCAGGAAGCCCAGATCTAGCATCTCGTCAGCTTCATCCAGAACCACGGATCTGACTTGAGAAAGATCCAGGTGCTGTTGTTTCATGAGGTCGATGAGACGACCCGGGGTACCCACAATCACGTCGACGCCTCGTTTGAGGTCGCTGATCTGTGGCTCATACGCTCGACCACCATAGATCGAACCGATCCGGACAGAAAGTTTTTTGGCCGCACCTTCGAGGTCTTTGGAGACCTGAACTGCCAGCTCACGGGTCGGAGCCACGATCAACGCCTGGGGCGCACCGGGAATCTCGAGGTCGTTATAGCCTTCGTCTTTGGGTCCCAGTACGTTATTGAGCACTGGTAGCCCAAAGCCGAGGGTCTTACCGGTTCCGGTCTTGGCCTGTCCGATGATGTCTTGTCCATCAAGTGCGATGGGCAGTGTCATCGATTGGATGGGAAACGGTTTGTCGATGCCTTGCTCAGCAAGTGCCTCAACGATTTCAGTGCGTAAACCGAAATCGGCAAACGTTTCTTCAGGGGTATTTGTCACGATTGATATAGTCCTTTAGCTCAATATTGCACGGTTGCGTGCTGGCGGAGCCGATCGTGGATAAGTCAAAAGTAACAGATACGCATGCACGTACGACCGGTCATCCGGGGTGTAGAAAAGTAGATCCAAACATGTGGACCGGTACCTCAGTCTACCTTGTCGAGGGTAGTGCTCGGTTAGCCGGCGATGAAACCGACTCGGCGCGAGGTGGTGTCGGTGATTTCGACGTA
>CALBOC010000355.1 GCA_937896705.1 uncultured Micrococcaceae bacterium
GCTCCTATCGATTCTTCTTGCTTTTCGGACGACGACGCACAATGTACTGGTCGCTTGCCTTATTTGGACGGCGGGTGCGGCCTTCCTTCTTACCGTTCGGGTTGGACGGGTGACGTCCACCAGAGGTACGACCTTCACCACCACCGTGTGGGTGATCCACCGGGTTCATGGCTGCACCACGTGTCTGCGGGCGTACGCCTTTCCAGCGCATACGTCCTGCTTTACCCCAGGAGATGTTGATTTGTTCAGCGTTGCCGACTTCACCAACGGTGGCGCGGCAGCGGATATCAACGTTGCGGATTTCACCAGACGGCAAGCGAAGTTGCGCGTACTTGTCTTCCCGGGCTACCAGCTGGATGGATGCGCCAGCCGAGCGTGCCAGCTTGGCACCGCCACCTGGGCGCAATTCCACGGCGTGGATTACGGTACCCAACGGGATGTTGCGCAACGGCAGGTTGTTGCCTGGTTTGATGTCGGCGTTCGGGCCAGATTCCACCGTGTCGTTCTGCTTGAGACGAGCTGGGGCGAGAATGTAGCGCTTGGCTCCATCGACGTAGTGCAACAGTGCGATGTTGGCGGTACGGTTCGGGTCGTACTCAATGTGTGCGACCTTGGCCGGGATGCCGTCTTTGTCGTGCCGACGGAAGTCGATCAGACGGTACTGGCGTTTGTGTCCGCCACCACGGTGACGTGATGTGATGCGTCCGAGGTTGTTGCGGCCACCGGATTTAGACAGTGGACGAAGCAACGACTTTTCGGGCGTTGTTCGGGTGATTTCGGTGAACTCGGATACCGACGAGCCACGCTGGCCCGGGGTAACCGGTCTGTAATTACGAATTGCCATAAATATATTCCTCGATTAAGTGGTCTCCGGCCTAGAGGGCCGGACCTCCGAAGATGTCGATGGAACCGTCCTTCAAAGTGACGACCGCACGCTTGGTAGCTTTGCGGCTGCCATATCCGAAGCGGGTGCGCAAGCGCTTACCCTCACGGTTCATGGTGTTGACTGAAGCCACTTTGACATCGAAAATCGTTTCGATTGCCTGTTTGATTTCAGACTTATTGGAGCGCGGGTCCACGTAGAAGGTGTAACGACCTTCGTCCATGTCCGCGTAGCTCTTTTCGCTCACGACGGGAGCTAGGATCACGTCGCGGGGATTCTTGTCAATGTTGGTAGCCATGTGGTCTCCTCCTATTTGGCGCTTGCAGCGGCCACGAAGGCGTCGTATGCAGGCTTGGTAAAGACCACGTCATCAGCTTTGAGCACGTCATACGTGTTGAGCTGATCAGCATACAACGTGTGCACATGCTGCAGGTTACGAGTTGACAGTGCAGCGACGTCGTCCGAGCGGTCGATGACGACCAGGAAATTGCGACGTTCGGTTTGTACTTCCGCAAGAGCGGCTTTTGCAGCCTTCGTTGAAGGGGTGTCCTGAGTGATCAGGGCTTCAACAACATGAATGCGGCCGTTGCGAGCACGGTCAGACAGTGCTCCGCGAAGTGCTGCTGCCTTCATTTTCTTGGGGGTACGCTGCGAGTAATCGCGCGACTGTGGACCGTGGGCAACCCCACCACCGGTCATCTGAGGTTCACGAATCGAACCCTGACGAGCGCGGCCGGTACCTTTTTGACGGAACGGTTTGCGTCCACCGCCGGCTACTTCAGCGCGAGTCTTGGTCGCGTGAGTTCCTTGACGTGCTGCAGCAAGCTGTGCGTTTACAACCTGGTGCATGAGAGCAACATTTGCTTCGACGTCGAACAGGTCAGCTGGTAGATCCACCGATACTTTCTTGACAGCCATGAGCTAGGCTCCCTTCACTGCATCGCGAACCAGAACAACGCGACCGCGTGGGCCAGGT
>CALBOC010000356.1 GCA_937896705.1 uncultured Micrococcaceae bacterium
TCGAGTTCGTTCTCCGACACTAGGTATCCTGCTTTCTCAACGGTCAATCACGGGTATGTACCAATATCTTCACTACGGGAGGCTCACCCGCGATACAAGTGAAGTTAATTAGAGGCCGTCAGAACCACCGAATACCCAGGATGCACCCATACCGAACAGCCAGTCGAGCAGGCTCACCAGCGCGATCACAATAACAACGAAGACCAGTACCACACCGGTCATTTTGATGAGCTCTTGTCGGGTCGGGGTGACGACCTTGCGCATCTCATCGACGACCTGGCGCAGGAACATCATGATGCGAGCAAAGATCCCGCGCTTTTCAGCGGTTTGGGATGACGTAGACTTGCTCACTAATCCTCGCTCATATTGTTTGTGCTGATAGGTTCTTCGATTCCTTCGAACCTCATGCGCAGGGCAGACAGGACTCGAACCTGCAACCTACGGTTTTGGAGACCGTTGCGCTACCAATTGCGCCACTGCCCTAGGGTCAACCGCACACAAAAACTGGTGTGCGACCTACACCAGAGTCCAATCATAGCTAATGTGCACGCCCTCGACAAATCGGCGGGTCCTTCCAGGGCGACGATTGCAACGTGACGACCTCAACACCTGGCGTGCATATCGGGCGACTACAGTACTGTTAACTTCTGATTCTCCACTGCTCAGCGCCTGCGTGAGCACCTGAATGAAAGGCCGAGGCCATTTATGGTTGAACCAGCACGCCGTGTATCCGCCCGTCTGCAAGCAATTCCTGAGTCAGCAACGCTGGCCATTACCGCCAAAGCCAAGCAGCTCAAAGCAGCTGGCGAACCCGTGATCGGTTTTGGCGCTGGCGAACCAGACTTCCCCACCCCGGACTACATCGTCGAGGCAGCCCAGGCAGCCGTGGTAGATCCAGCCAACCACCGTTATACTCCTGCGGCCGGCTTGCCAGAACTTCGCCAGGCTGTCGCCGACAAAACGCTGCGCGACTCCGGTGTAGAAGTGGATGCATCCCAGGTACTGGTGACCAACGGTGGCAAACAAGCCGTGTACAACACGTTTGCCGCGATCACCGATCCCGGTGATGAAATTTTGTTACCCGCCCCTTACTGGACCACCTACCCCGAGTCGATCAAACTTGCCGGTGGCACCCCGGTCGATGTGTTCGCTGGCGCCGAGGCGGAGTACAAAGTGACCGTCGATCAGCTGGAAGCAGCTCGGACCGACCGCACCAAGGCCGTCGTGTTTGTTTCGCCGTCTAACCCGACGGGTTCGGTTTACACACCGGAGGAAACCCAGGCCATTGGCCAGTGGGCACTCGATAACGGCATCTGGGTGATCACCGATGAGATCTATGAGCACCTGGTCTACGACGAAGCCGTTTTCACGCCCATCCTCAAAGCAGTCCCCGAACTCGCCAATCAAACCGTCATCCTCAACGGGGTGGCCAAAACCTATGCGATGACCGGCTGGCGCGTGGGCTGGATGATTGGACCCACCGATGTCATCAAAGCAGCTTCGACGCTGCAGTCGCATGCGACTTCAAACGTGAACAACATCGCCCAAAAAGCTGCCGTCGCGGCCGTATCCGGCCCGCTCGATGCCGTCCACGAAATGCTGGAAGCCTTCGATGAGCGGCGCAAAACGATGGTCGATATGCTCAACGATATTGACGGTTTTGTTTGCCCGATGCCTAAGGGCGCGTTCTATGCTTATGTCGACGTGACGCAAGCGTTAGGCAAAGAGATCGCCGGGCAGCGCGTGGAGACCTCGACCGAATTGGCCGCTGTCATCTTGGAAAAAGCCCAGGTCGCCGTGGTGCCGGGCGAAGCGTTTGGCAAGACAGGATATATCCGACTGTCATATGCGCTGGGTATGGATGATCTGGTCGAAGGCGTCTCGCGCATCCAGAATCTGATCAACGGATAATCTCGAAGCCGCAAACGCGGAATAGCGGCTTTACTTCATCCGCAAATACGCCATAGACTCTGAGTTTATGGCGTATTTGCGTATCACAGAGGCTGCTGCCTACCTGGGCGTCTCGGACGACTCGGTCCGTCGTTGGATTACCAACGGAAAACTCGATGCGACCCAGGATGCGACCGGCCGACAGGTGGTTGCTGGCCGGGATGTCGCCGCCTTGGCGCGAGCCGCAGCCGAAGGGCACCCCAATGTTCCGGATGAACTCGCCTCCTCTGCTCGCAATAAATTTACCGGCTTGGTCACCCGGATTGTGTCAGACAAGGTCATGTCGCAGGTCGAGCTGCAATGCGGCCCGTTTCGAGTGGTCTCGTTGGTTTCGACCGAGGCCGTCGAAGAACTGAATTTAGCGGTCGGCTCCCCCGCGATTGCCACCGTCAAAGCCACCAATGTTGTCATCGATACGACCGGGCTCACCTCATGAAACGATCGATCGTTATAGGGGCTTGGTTGATGGCCTTGGCTCTGGCCGGGTGCAGTTCAGACGATCATGGCCCCTCGCATGCGGCCGAGACGGAGACGATCCAAGTATTCGCAGCGGCGTCTTTGCAACCAGCGTTTGAAGAGATCAGTGCAGCATTCACCACAGAGCACCCTCACCTCGAGGTTGATATCAGTCCTGCGGGATCATCAACGTTGGTTCACAATCTTCAATCCGGTGCGCCGGCTGATGTGCTGGCCACGGCCGATGAAGCCAGCATGCAAGACGCTCACAACGCTGAACTCATCGATGCCAATAGCCAGCAGGTCTTTGCCGCCAATACACTGGTGGGCGTGGTGCCCGCGGGGAACCCAGCGCAGGTGAAATCTCTGGATGATGCCACCGAATCGGGGGTAAAACTGGTGACCTGCGCCCCGCAAGTCCCCTGCGGGGCGCTCTCGGAGTCTGTCGCTCAGGCCGCCGGGGTCAAATTGCAACCGGTGTCCGAAGAACATCAGGTCGTGGACGTATTAGGTAAAGTGCGCACCGGTGAAGCTGATGCCGGGCTGGTCTACGCCACCGATGCCCGGCTGGCCACCGATGAGGTTACGGTCTTCCCGATCGCGCAGGCCGCAGATCGGCAGAACCGCTACCCGATCGCCCGGACCACCCACACCGACCACCCGGAAGCAGCGGACGCATTCATCGAGTTCGTCGGCGGCGAGCGCGGCCAGGCCATCCTTTCCGCCCACGGATTTCTGGAACCGTAGCGACAGGTGATGTGGTGAGCACTACGAAGCCATCCTCGCGGCCGCGGCAAGAGATTGCCCCGCGGGTTCCCGCCGCCACGGTGGGTCTTGCCCTGGTGGCAAGCCTGTTCTTACTGGTGCCATTCATCGCGTTACTGACCGGTATCACCTGGACCGAACTGCCAGCACTGCTGACGAGTCAATCTGCCGTGGATGCCTTGTGGTTATCGTTGCGCACCGCGACAGCGGCCACGCTGGTGTGCATCGTCCTTGGGGTGCCCTTAGCCCTGGTGTTGGCGCGCACGGATTTCCCGGGTCGTAACCTAACACGAGTGATCGTCTTAGTACCGCTGGTGATCCCGCCGGTCGTGGCAGGCATTGCCCTGACTGAAGCATTCGGCCGGCGCGGGCTGATTGGTGAGTATCTTTCTGTCTGGGGTATCGACATTGCGTTTAGTACCGCCGCGGTGGTGCTAGCCCAGACATTTGTGGCGCTGCCGTTTATGGTCACGACGTTAGAGTCGCATCTGGCATCGGCCGGCCAGCATTACGAACGCATCGCCCAGTCGCTGGGTGCATCGACGTGGCGGACTTTCCGTACGATTACGCTGCCGTTACTGCGGCCCGGCTTGCTATCCGGTACGGTGCTGACCTTTGCCAGGGCCTTGGGAGAATTCGGCGCGACCATCACCTTCGCGGGATCATTGCAGGGCACGACACGCACCATGCCGTTGGAAATCTATCTGGCGCGGGAAACCGACCCAGACTCGGCTGTGGCCTTATCGCTGGTCTTGATCATCGTGGCCGTGCTGGTCATTGCGGTGGCCTATTTCCGACCCAGCGTTCAGCGGAGCTGAGCATAATGCCCACCCCCACTGACAGCGCCCCAGTGCAGCAGTCTCGACTCGACGTCGCTCTGACGGTAGCCAACCGTGATGTCGAAGTACGGTTCAGCGTAGATAGCGGAGACACGCTGGCGCTCGTGGGCCCAAACGGAGCGGGGAAAACCACCACACTCCAAGCATTAGCCGGCTGGTTGGTCCCCGACACCGGCTCCGCCCGTTTAGACCAGACCGTGTTGTTCCATTGTCCTGTCCCCGACCAACCTCCGGCTGTGTGGTTGCCAGCCGCCCAACGCGAGATCGGGTACCTGTCACAGGACCCAGGGCTGTTTCCCCATCTGTCAGTCCGCGAGAACATCGCCTACGGGATGGACCGAGCCGGTATCACAGGCCGGAAAGCACGACTCCAGACAGCCGAGGTGTGGCTGGACCACGTCGGGTTAGCGGGGTATGGCCACCGGAAGCCCACTCAATTATCCGGAGGTCAGGCCCAACGTGTTGCCATTGCTCGCGTGCTGGCTTCTGGACCACGGTTGGTTCTACTCGATGAGCCCTTGGCGGCCATGGATCGAGAGGCTGCCCCAGCCCTTCGTGAATTACTCGCGGAAGTCTTGCACGACCAGACCGTCGTGCTGGTGACCCACCACCAGGCCGACGTCGAAGCGCTCGCCGATCAGGTGCATCACATCGGCGATGCTGTCTCGCCCTGGGAATAATCGTGCACAGTCCGGCCTTAACATTGAAACGGGTAAGCTTATACTTTGGCTACCGTGCCAGCAACCACATTTCGATCATGCTGAGAGGCTGAACCTATGTTGCGTACCATGTTCCACGCCAAGATCCACCGAGCCACCGTTACCGAAGCCAACCTGCACTATGTTGGCTCTGTCACCGTGGACCAGGATTTGCTCGATGCTGCCGACATTCTTCCCGGTGAGCTCGTGGCTATTGTGGACATCACCAATGGTGCACGGATCGAAACGTACACCATCGCTGGGGAACGTAACTCGGGAGTCATCGGCATCAATGGTGCCGCCGCCCACCTAATCAACCCGGGCGATCTGGTCATTCTCATTGCCTATGCGCAGATGGATGATGCTGAAGCACGCACGTACGAGCCCAATATCGTCCACGTCGACGAGCACAACCGGATCATCAGCCTTGGCAACGAGCCTGCAGAAGCCCTGCAGGACGGCACGCAACGGCCACCGCAGGCTCGAACACTTTCCGCAGCGCGTCAAGACTAATCCTTGAGGATGCTCCCGCTTCTCGGCGCGGGATTGTTCATCTATCCCTCCTTTTCTGGACCTCACCTCGGGCTATTATCGCTAGGCACTTTTGCCGTGCCATCTCGCTATCTTCCAGACTCGAACCACGTCACAAATTGATAAAAAATGCTGAAATCCTCCCCAAATGGTGTGTGAGCTGTTGAGCAGGCTGTGACCTGTGCGTATGGTAGGCCACATCCTGTCCCGTTTGTGGGGCCCGTCACTCGAAGAGGAAATGCACCACGGTTGACAGCCGCGTTTGCTTCACAGGTGTTGGTTTGCGACCGGTGCGCTAAAGGATGGAAAGTTTATGTTTGGCAAAATCTCACACACCAAGAAGATCACCGCACTGTCAGCCGCCGCACTCCTGGCTTTAACTGCCTGTGGCGATGGCGGTGGTAGCGACGACGGTGGCGAAGCCGCAGATACGGGAAATGGTGACGTCATCACCGTGGGTATCGCCGGCGAGGTCCCATACTCCTATCTGGATGATGAAGGCAATCCCACCGGCGCGACCGTTGCCCTAGCCGAAAGGATTTTTGGCGACATGGGCTACGAGGTTGAAGCCGAACTGGTCGACTGGGATAACCTGATTCCCGGTCTCAACGCCGAACGTTTCGATGCGATCTCGGCTGGTATGTCCATCACGCCTGAGCGATGCGAAGAAGCTGCCTTTGCCGAACCCGAAATCATGTACACCACCGCCTTGGTGGTCGAAGAAGGCAACCCATTCGGGGTCGAAGACCTCGATGATGTTTTAGCGGCCCAAGAAGCCGGTGAAGATATCACGCTAACGACGTTAACCGCCGGTATCGAAGCAGGCTACGCTACGGAACTTGGACTGGATTACGACGGTGTTGGCAGTGCCGATGAAGGCATTGAAATGGTCGAAGGTGGTCGCGCTGATGTATTCGCCATGACCGCAATTTCGCTCAATCAGATGGCTTCCGAAACCGAAAGTCTAGAAGTCACCGAGCCGTTTGTTCAAGAGATCGACGGCGTCTTGCAGTACGGGGCCGGTTCGACCGTCTTCCGCCAGAACGACACCGAAAGGCTCAACGAGTACAACGAGCATCTGGCCGAGCTGAAATCCAGTGGCGAGCTCGGTGAGATTCTCGGTGAATTCGGCTTTACTGACGCCGAGGTACCACCCGAAGAGATGACAACCGAGGCACTGTGCGCCAACGATCTGGAAGCACTCCAGGATATCGAGGAGTAACTCGACCGACCACCGGTTCCTCACGTCTCATGCTGGCCTCCACGCCAGCATGAGACGTTCACAAGATTGGAAGGCGAGTTCTTGTGAGTTATCTCGATGCGTTATCAATGCATGGGCCCCGACTGTGGGAAGGGTTTTTACTCACCATTCAGCTGACCCTGATTAGCGGGCTGTTGGCGTTCGTCGTGGCAGTGGTACTTGGCCTCATGGCTGGCAGCACCAAGAAGATCGCCCGCATCCCCGCTCGGATTATTATCGAATTTTTCCGTGGCACCTCGCTGCTCGTGCAACTGATGTGGCTGTTCTACGTCCTCCCGCTGTTTGGACCAAGCCTGGGAGCGATGAGCGTGGCGATCTTTGCGCTCACACTCAACTACGGCGCCTACGGTGCTGAAGCAGTTCGCGCGTCGCTGACCTCCGTGCCCCAAGGCCAATGGGAAGCCACCGTGGCGCTATCGATGTCATGGCCGCACAAAATCCGGCGAGTGATCTTTCCCCAAGCATGGGCCCTTATGCTGCCGTCGCTCACCAATCTTTGGGTGCACCTGCTCAAGGGGAGTTCCATCGTGTACATCATCGGCATGAGCGAGTTCACCTTCGAACTGCTGCAACTGCGTCGCACCACCGACTGGTTCTTCGCTCTAGCCGTTGTCGGGCTCCTCGTGTATTTCTTGATCGCTCTGGTCCTGACGCAACTGATGCGCTTATTAGAAGCCCGCGCCAAACACAAACTTGGGTTGGGTCCCAGCCTCAAGGAAGTTCTCTCGCCGGTACCCAAGGCACAGCAGACCCCCGATGAGCCGACTCCCGCAGCCGGAGGTGTCCGATGAGTGCTTTTCTGTCACTAGTCGCAGGTCTCTCGGCGACCGTAGACGCCCCCGACATCGACGACACCACCAGTTTTTGGCGCTGGGACTTCGCTTGGGAAGTCCTGCCCACGATGCTCAGCTCTTTTCTTCAGGTCACCTTGCTGGTCACCGTGGTCGGCACCATCATTGCCGCCGCCCTCGGGCTGGTGATCGCGATTATGATTCGGCTGTTGCCTCGCCCGCTGGCCTGGCTCGTCGAATGGGTCGCGAACTTCATCCGAATGACACCCATCGTCGTGCAGCTGCTCATCGTGTTCTATGGCTTCGTGTGGATGGACCCGATGACTATCGCCCTGATTGTCTACGGCGTGCACTATTCGACCTATATGTCTGAGGTGTATCGCGCCGGTATCGATTCGGTCCCCCGCGGCCAATGGGAAGCATCCACGGCACTGTCGATGTCTCCGCGACGCACTTGGCGCCGCGTCATCATTCCGCAAGCGCTGCGATCAACGGTCCCCTCATTGGGCAACTATGCGATCTCAATGTTCAAGGACACCCCGTTCCTCATTGCGATTTCGGTGATGGAAATGGTCACCACGGCCCTAGAGATCGGTGGCTTTACGTATCGCTATATTGAAACCATCACTATCGCCGGCATCATTTTCTTAGTCGCCAGCTATTTCACAGCCGTGCTCGTCAACCGATTGGAGAAACGTCTTGCCTACGCCCACTGATTCCGACACCAGCACTCAACCGGTCATCGAATTCAAAGATGTTGAAAAACGCTTTGGTGATAAGACCGTGCTGAAGGATCTGAACTTCTCGGTTGAACGAGGCGAACGGGTCACACTCATTGGGCCATCTGGTTCTGGCAAAACGACGATCCTTCGCCTGGCTATGACCCTGGAACATCTGACCGACGGATACATCTTCATCAACGGGGAACCGTTAGTCTATGAGCAGCGCGATGGCAAACGGGTGCCGGTATCCAGCCGTGAACAAAAGCGGTTACGCACCCGCATCGGGATGGTGTTCCAACAGTTCAACTTATTCCCCAATATGACGGTCATGGAGAACATTGTCGAAGCGCCGATTCATGTTCTGGGTCTCAAGAAGGACCAGGCCCGCACACGAGCACACGAATTACTCGAAAAGGTCGGACTCCCGGAAAAAGCCGACGCCCACCCATCCGAACTTTCAGGCGGCCAACAGCAGCGCGTCGCGATTGCTCGAGCGTTAGCCATGGATCCGCAAATTCTCTTGCTCGATGAGGTGACCTCGGCTTTAGACCCGGAGGTGGTGGTCGATGTGCTCGAGGTGCTGCGCAATGTTGCCGCCAATACGGATATGACCATGTTGATTGTCACCCACGAAATGAGCTTCGCCCGCGACGTGTCGCATCGAGTGATGATGTTCGATGGTGGCAAAGTCGTCGAGTCAGCTGACCCCGACACAATCTTTACTAATCCCAGCCAAGAACGTACAAAGAAATTCTTATCCGCAGTACTGCGGGACAGCTAAGCTCTCGTGTCCCGCAGCGCCGCTGATCTTTCGAAGGTGATTATTCAAAGCGGGTGGCACCTGATGACGTGGCAGCCTCTTCCGCTGACTGGCCTAGACGCCGCCGGGCGACAGCACGCCAGATGGTCACCACGATCATAATGCCCAACAGCACCGCACCCACGTACCCGTTGAGTACATAGACAATGTTGACCATCTCATCGAATGGTAACCACAGCCCAATGATCGTACCCACCAGCGCTAATGCGACAGTCAAGTATTTATAGCGACTGGTGCCGTCGGGGTAGACCCGTGATGACACGGTCCATAGCAACGGGATGGCCGTCGTGTAAATCCCCGCCAGGATCATCAATGAAATCAGGGACGCCACAAACGGCGCGATGTCACTGGCCAGCACCAGCATGGGGATCTGCATCCCGGCCACGCGTTCGATATTGGCCAGTAAGCCCAGCCCTACCACGATACAAGCCAACGAGAAGATCACTCCGCCCCAAAGGCCACCGGCCCGAGCTTCGCGCTGCGTCGGGACCGTCTTGCCAAGGGCCGTGAGAAATGCTGCCAGCCACAACATGCAGAATCCCACATAGCTGAGACCCGCAATGATCCAATGATTCGATGCTTGCTGAACATCCAGGTCACCGACAATGTTGTGACCTGCCAGGAGCCCGGTATCCGCGTTAATAATTCCCACAATGCCCAGCCCAATCGCGATCACCACGATGATCGGGCCGATCTTCCCAATAACGTCCACCAACGAGTTGAGCCCGAAGAGCACGGTGATCACCACAAGGGTTGTCAGGCCAAACCCACCGACCCAAGTTGGGAGGTTGTAGTGTTCCTCAAAGACCGCGCCCGCGCCAGCAACCATGACGGTAAAAGATAAAAACACGAAGAGTATGGAGAAGTAGTCGAAGAATTTGCCACCGTATTTTCCCGCATAATATTCAAAAATACGCGATGGCTTATCGAACTGTTCCCGCTGGCCTACCGCGAGAAACTGGATCGACACAAAACTTATGAGCACTAATACGATCGCCCCGGTCCCGAACACGCCCCAAAAACCGTATGAGGCGTAGTACTGCATAATCTCTTGACCGGTGGCGAAACCAGACCCGATGAGAAAGGCCATAATGGCTCCGGCGTACGTGAGTATTCTGAGAACGCTGGATCGTTCAGTCGAAAACAAGTGCGTTTTCTTTTGTCGTCGTATTGCTGCCACGGTGTCTGCTTTCGAAAGTTGCGAGTGATGCCTGATATATCTCAATTCGAGCATGAGGTATATCACTACATGATAAGCATAGAAGCACCACCTGTGAGGGTCAACACCTTTAAGGCGAAGGCGTGGGTGCATCTCGCACCAAACGCGATCATTTCCGGCCAGGTATTAGGCGCGCAGCAGGGGTGTCATCGGTCATCGTGTCGCGTTAGGCTAGACCCGATGTTTACCGTACGGTAACAATTTCCAGTTTGTAGCGGAGGCGAAGGTGTCTAAGCACGACTTGAATTCTCCTGGTTTATCAAGTGCAAATCAGCGCATCGTCTTATCAGCCTGGGCCCGATCGCTCGAGATGGATGCCGCAAGCTTCCATGTGGCCAACGAGGAAATCACGAGCCGGAGGCGCTTTGAAATCCCTGCAGACCCAACGCTAGAAGAGTGGGATTCTCAGACTGCGACATTCATTCAGCTGTTTAATATTTCAATGCTCTATGGACCGCACTGGTTTCTTGATGCAGCCCGAGATATTGATGATGAGGTGCTTGGCTTAGAGTCCACGATGCTGCGTCTCGGATATCCGGCCGGGGCTCGATCGCTCGGCGAAGAAGTACTCTATTACGCCGAGGACATCCCGTTCTATGACGATGCTCGCCTCAATGTCACGTCGCAAAGCAGCGATGTTCGGCGGCTCGAGGCCGCGTGTCCCCCGGATGACACGATCTCCATGCCGTTGGATGCACTCGATCATTTCTTTACGATCGCAGCCTTCGGGCACGGGGCTGAGCCCATCGCGGGGGCGGGCTATGACGTATTTTCTGACACGGTGGGCCAACTCATGGTCTTGGTATCGGCAGCACAACGTGGCAAAGGGTACGGGACGTTTATGCTGGCCCGGGCGGCCGAAGAATGCATGTTCGACGGACTCCTACCGCAATTCGTCACCCAGGTTGGGTCCGAAATCGGCGAGAAGATGGCCAACGACGTCGGCTTCCTACTGTCCGGCTACCGAACCAGCATTACGTTCGACTAACGGCGTCGCAGGTTGGTAAGCCCCTGAACTCGACCAACGACTTTTCCTGCCCCGGGAGGGGTCAGAATCTGTTGGGTTGCAGCAGTGAAGTTCGGTTCCTGATCTGCTTCGGCATCTTCAGGTGGCATTTCCCGAATGATCAGTTCTGCCTCGGGGTCGGTGTTACGACGAATCATCGCCGTTCCGACCGCGCCCATCTCGTGGTGCATACCCACAGACTTCAATGTGCCGATGGACCTAGCCGAAGCCATGGCTGCCTGATCGTCACCTTCTGGACGCACGATAATGTCGGCACCGACTTCTGGCACACCGTGAACCGAGCCGTCGATGAGCAGTCCGACCAACCGCCGTGGTGGGTGGCCAAGATTGTGCACACGTGCGACGGTCTCTTGGCCTTTGTAGCACCCCTTTTCCAGATGCACAGCGGTCCGTAGCCAGTCCAATTCATGCGGAATCGATCGTTCATCGGTATCAAACAGCTGACGAGGCCGACCGGCAGCAATGCGTAGTGCTTCCGAGGCCATCGTGCCCGCTAAGCGGAAACCGTCTGGCAAATTCTGGACGGTCTCTACTAAGGTCTCGGCCGCTACGATGTAAAGGCGCCAGCGGTAATCTTCTTCAACTGCCGGATGATCATCCGGCGTGTCTGTGTAGGCGTATCCACCGGGAGAAACACCGGGCCATGGGTCAAGCCACATCGGTGCTTCAATGCCTGGGACTTCGTCGGTAGCACCGAGAAGCGCCAACTCGCCGGTGCGGTCAGCAACTTCTACCCGGGCAGCAAACTGCATCCGCGTCAACCAGTCCAGCAGTGAGGCGTTCATGGTCGGCTCTGTGATGAGATACGCAGTTTCCCCATCGTCATGGATTTTCGCCGCGATTTCGATGCGACCTTTTAAATCCAAGAAGAGGGCTTCGGTATTAATCGGTGACGCCATGCCCTGCAGCTGTTGGGTCGTCAGGGTTTGAAGCAATGAGAGCCGATCGGACCCGGTAATGGTGACAATACCGTAGTGCGACAGATCGACGACGGCCTGGCCGTTGGCCAGTGCGCGTTGTTCTTGAGCGGGTTGACCGTAGTGGCCGGCAACGTATCGGTCAACCGAATCTGCTGCCACCGCTCCGTGTATTGCGTTTGGACCGCTGAGCAGCGGTGAAGTGGTGGGCGTGTATTCGATATGTGTGACGTCAAGCATAAAACTCAGGTTTCGTGTTTGCCCGGCAGGTGTGGTTTGCCAGGCGGGAGGCGGCCATCATTTTCAGATGGCATTTT